>CAYTUL010000221.1:0-6857 GCA_964441135.1 uncultured Desulfobacteraceae bacterium
TACCAAAACCTGACGGCAAGGCGCGCTTTGTTCAGTGAAAGCCCCAAGATATAAAATTTAACTTCGCCATCATAAGAAAGGGCTTGAGGCTTTTTCCCATTTCTAGCAGCTTCCAGAAATTTCTGAACAGGGACACTATCGGTAGCATTATCTTGAGGGTTTAGGACTTGTCCTATAAAAGTCTCTACAGGAGATTCTCGTTCAGTCCAGAAAATCGTAGTCGCATCGCCAATTTTCAGTCGCAGCGTTTTGGATCTGAAAAGATATTTCAATGCAGTAGAACTTTTAAACTCCGCATCCACACTTATGGGGGCATTTTCTCCTCTTTTTTTGCCGTAAGATTCATATGCACTCTCATTAAAAGAAACCAGGGATGCACCTGATCCAAACTTGAATTGAGCAAATTGGGGTTGCAAAGGAAGAACAGATCCTTCTACAAAGCTGAATCCTTCTCTATACTTTACTTTCTTTATATACTCAGACCAGCATTTTTTGATTGCTGGGCGCTCATGTATGAAACATCGCTCATTTTCTAATCTGAACGCGATCCATTTCCCATGTGCTCCACTAATTTCTTCCCAAAATGGCAGGTTAAGGGATTCATTAATATGCCAGTTATTTAAGAAACTAATTACCGCTAAAATTCCAGGATCATTTGATCCAAAGCAAACATCAGCAATTAGAGATTTAAACGATTCGTGATGGACTTTCTTCAATGATTTTCCTGACATTCCAAAGATATAATCTGCTTTATCGACCATAAAATTAGGGGCCTTATCAGCCCCGCTTGATCGAACATTTACCTTGTTGGAATACGGCACAACAGAGGGCATGTACTCGTATACATTCGCTTGTATCTTTATCCTAAGATCTTCAGGATCTCCAATAAGTTTTCCCTCTCTGGTAATATTAATGGCAAATCCAATATCCTCAATACTAAATCCAAAAGGCGGAACATCACCTGTTTCGAATAGGCGATTGTAATAATGAATCAAGGAAGGGAATATCATGGAACCACCTCCTTATTGCAGTCGATTATGCCATTATTCATTAGTGCGCGAAAAAAGTGCGGTGTTAAATTATCATCAAAATCGATATCATGGAGCATCAAACCCAAATCGCGTTTATCTGTTAAAACCGATTTAGGGATATTGTCACACCATGAAAAATTCAACGGGAATTCCCGGCATCCAAAATAGGGCCGGTGAAAACACTGGCCGCTTCTTACGCGACGCTCAAAAATGGCTAGATGCTTTCCCGGTTCGGAAGGATCATTACTTGTTAAATCAAAGTGTGCCTCAATAACATAATCAACGTTTTTTAGTACCAGAGAAGCTCGCTGCTGTCGTTCGTCCTCTATATACTGGCAAACCAAAGCATTCTCCCCATTCATTACTTTTAGTGGGACCGATGCCCTGTTTGACAATTCATTACGCCTGATATTTTCAAGCTGTATCTCATTCAAGACATGTATCCGGTCAATAATCCATCTTATTGCCGGTTTCCAGTAAATCGCCTCCAGGATTCCACGGGCAGCCGATGGCGTCATTACATCGTAACTTACACGCTCCACTTTCATCTCTGGTCTTGAAAAAAGGGCATAATCGCCCCAGACTCGAAGCCTTATTCCATAACTCATTTTTACCTCCTTTCTTTATACGATAAATGCCTCACCTTTCAGGGGATTACACAAAAGTCCTGTCTTATCCGAATAGAGTTCCAGTGATCGCAGGACATGAATACCCGGTTTGGGGGTTTCCAACCAACTGCTCAATTCTTCAAACTGATATGGATAAATCTGAACAGTATATTGCTGAAGCTTTCTCAGAATGGGTCCGCTGTGTTCAATAAAATCCAACTGTCTGATCAGGGAAACAGCTTTATCTTCCAAAGCGATAATTACTGGAATTGTGGCTGTTTTAATCATACGAAATTCAGCAATATCCTTGAATTGTATCTCGCCTCTACCGCTCATGTTACAGTATTCAACTATTCCATCCGCATCCATGCGGTTTTGATTGAGCCAGTAGTAATCCAGAAAATATTCATGTATACATTCAGGGCCTAGGAGATTACTTGAAAACCTCTCAAAGAGTCGTTCCGCACATTGCATTGTTTGCCTGAAGTATCCGGGTGGTGTGCCCTCTGTAAGTTTGAAAACAAATACTTTGCCGATTGAGAAGAGACCTTCCCTGTTACAGCGTCCTGCTGCCTGAGCAACAGCATCCAACCCCGCTGCCATGCGAAAAACAACCGGGAAATCTATATCCACCCCCGCTTCGATCAATTGGGTACTGATCACACGGCATGCTTGATTTTGATTTAATCGTTCTCTTATTTGTTCCAGCTTCCGGGACCTGTGCAAGGGGTACATAAGAGCACTCAAATGAAAATTCTCATTGCCCTCAGGAAGCATATTAAAGAGATCTAATGCCTGTTGTCGAGTATTTACAATACATAGGATCTGACCATGCTGCATAATTTTATCTGAAAGACCCGATTTCTGCAGAACTCCCAGATACTCTTCATCAGTACGCCTTAAAGTAGTAAAGAGGGCTGGAATGTCCTGTATAATCTCATTAACATCTCTCAGGCCTTCTCTAAAGTCCTCCGAATATTCAATGGCGGGCTGAGTGGCTGTGCATAATAGAGCGGTTACACCATAATTCAACGTAAGTTCCTTCAATACCTCGATACAGGGTTTTAATTTTTCAACAGGAATCGCCTGTATTTCATCAAATATGATCACACTGTTCGCCACATTGTGTAACTTGCGACATCGCGAAGGTTTGCGCGCATAAAAAGAATCAAAGAATTGAACATTTGTAGTAACGATAACCGGGGCATCCCAATTCTCTGTGGCGAGTCTTGTTTTCCAGTCCGCATCATCCGGTATAAAGTTACAGTGGTGCTCCAGCACCGCATCCTTACCTATCGCATTTCTGAAGATACCGGCGTTTTGTTCAATAATACTAGTAAAGGGGATAACATAGATAATACGGGATTTACCGAAACGGATGGCATGTTCTAAGGCAAAGGCCATTGAAGAAAGTGTTTTTCCTCCTCCGGTAGGGACGGTCAGAGAATATAATCCGGGTTTATGTTCTGCTGCCTTCAGACAGTCCTTTAATACTATTTCACGTTGATTATTAACAATACCTGTGGATGACTTTTCACGAAGCTTATAAAGATATTCCCAAAATCTATCTCTTAAATACGCTAATGATGGATATTGTGACCGCCATTTCGTTCGTTCCGGGTCTAGGGCATTCTCCGTATCCAGATAATCCGCATCAACCAGACATGAAAAGATCATCCTGATAAAAAACTGAACCTGAAATCCGAAGCGGGATGAATCATTCGCTTCAAACGGTATACCTTTTTCAAATTCAGGTTTTTCCAAGGGTAACTGGATTTTCTGATGTTCGTTTTTCAATCTTGATTTTAACCCAGTCTCTGCATCCTCTATCCAATTGGGGAGCCCGCCGTGGTGCCCTGCTACGCAATAGGACAATAGCTTTCCAGCGTCATTTGAATGGTGGCTAAGCCACTCCGCCCCTTGTATTGAATGCTCGACATGCCCTATATAATATTCGACGAATTCATCAATTATGCTGTTTACCCTTCGAAGGTAAGCCTGCCATTGCAGAGTTCCTTTGCCGATATCATGATTGTTGCCGGCTAACTTCGCCCAGGATCTCGCGTTAAAAGCATCTGCAAAATCTGCCGCCAATCTACCGACATTTTCCAAATGCTCCCCCAGCAGCTGCCATTTCTTTGGAGGTTTTCCTTTTATGCTGTGGGCGTAATATTCTTTGATCATATCTTTTTAGTGATGGAAAAAAGTATTTCCGGTTTGGGTCCCGTCAACATGTTTATGCCCCGTTTCGGAAAAAACAAAACCCCACCTCTCAGTTTGAGAAATGGGGCTCTGATCGTCAGTCCATATCACCCTCTCGGTTTAAGGGTTAATAAAGGTAAAAGGCTGAAGACTAAAGACTGAAGGATAAAGAAGGCTAAAGGTTAAAGGCTGAAGACCAAAGACGAAAGGAGGGAAAAAAAAGATCAATTTGATCGTTTCTATCATTTTCCCATCAACTGGACATAATTATTGCCAGTTGCCATGGTATTTGGAAAAAATTATGCCCAGTTATCAGCATAACTGGCAAGAAATATTACCAGATTATGGTCTGCAGAGTAAAGGCTGCTCCCCCCCGCCAGAAGAACGGCGGGTAAAAAACACGGCGGGTTCACCCCGTTAGACACTGCATACCTAAAGGGGTAAAAAGACTGAAGGGAATAGACCGTCAGGATTCCGATACTGTGACCGATTCTGCATTTTCAGCTTGCCACGTCATACTTAGCTTTCGATGATTAACAGCACAATCGCGAAGATAAAGATTGATCAGGCTCTGATAAGGAATGCCGGTTTGCTCCGACATAGATTTGAAATAGGATACTGTGTCACGGTCCAGCCGCATAGTCACAGGTTGTTTAAGATATTTTATGTAGGGGTTTTTACGTCCCTTCATTTTGGAAAAATCGTAATGGTCTCTCATCGTCTCTTCCCCCAATAATCGTTTTCTTCATCGCCATCCGCCTTCCTCGCGGATATTATCCTGATCACTGAATCGCTTTCCCGGTAACAGTGACAGACGACGACAACATTCAGTCTAACACTTATTCCCAGTAGGATAAAACGGTCTTCATCGTCGGAATGGTCAGGGTCGAAGAATTGAATGGCATTTTCGTCATAGAAGGCCGTACGTGCTTCATCGAAAGAGATACCATGCTTTTTGATATTAGCCTTTTCCTTCCGTTTGTCCCATTCAAAGCGCAATTCAATCATATGTACATTGTACTTATAATGTCAGGCATGTCAAGATAAATATTTTAAATCGCGCTGATATCGTCCCTCGATACGACTCACAAGGGGGAAAATCTGGAGGCGGGGGCGGCTGATGCAGAGCCTATTTCAGGGCAATGCCGAGCTCATCGAGTTGTTTTTCGTCCACCCGGGAAGGGGCGTCGGTAAGGGGACAGGTCGCCCGCAGGGTCTTGGGAAAGGCAATGACCTCTCTGATGGATTCCAGGCCGCACATGATCGCCACCAAACGGTCAAAACCCAAGGCGATGCCCGCATGGGGAGGGGCGCCGTATCTTAGGGCCTCCAGGAAAAAGCCGAACTTCATTTCCGCCTGTTCCCTGGAAATGCCCAAGTTCTCAAACATCTTCTCCTGCATAGCCAGGTTATGGATTCTGACACTCCCTCCGCCTATTTCAGAGCCGTTTAGGACCAGATCATAGGCCCTGGCCCTGACCTTTTCAGGATGATCCTCAAGCAAGGGAAGGTCCTCGTCCATGGGAGCCGTAAAGGGATGGTGCACGGCCTCAAACCTCTTCTTCTCCTCGTTGTATTCCAGGAGAGGAAACTTCGTCACCCAAACAAAGGCATACTCCTCTTCTTTGATCAGGTCCATCTTCTTTGCGAGTTCCAGTCTCAAAAGCCCGAGGCATTGGTTCACCACCAAAGGGATGTCCGCGACCATGAGAAGAAGATCCCCTGGGGCGGCTTTGAGTCTTTGGTTGATACGGTCTTTTTGGCTGTCATCGAAAAACTTCTTCAGGGAAGACTGCCATCCTTCATCCGTGACCTTGACCCAGACCAGCCCCTTGGCACCCCATTCCGTGACCCGTCCGGAGAGTTCGTCCAAGGCCTTTCTTGAAAAGGAGGCCGCCCCCTGATGGACGTTGATGCCCTTGACCACGCCTCCGGCTTTGATGGTCCCTTTGAAGACCTCAAAGGCCGAGTTTGCCACGAGATCGTTGACATCCCGAAGTTCCATACCGAAACGGGTATCGGGTTTATCCGTGCCGAATCGATCCATGGCCTCCCGGTATTCCATGTGGGGAAAGGGAAGGGCAATCTCCACGCCCAGGACCTCGTGAAAGACCTCCTTCATCATTCCTTCGATGATTTCCATGACCCCCTCTTCGTCTGTAAAGGACATCTCGAGATCCACCTGGGTAAACTCGGGTTGACGCTCCGCCCTGAGGTCTTCATCCCGAAAGCATCGAACGATCTGGTAGTATCGATCGAATCCGGCGACCATGAGGAGTTGTTTGAAGAGCTGGGGGGACTGGGGCAAGGCGTAAAACGTCCCCTTATTCACCCGGCTCGGAACCAGGTAGTCGCGGGCCCCTTCGGGTGTGGACTTGGCCAGCATAGGGGTTTCCACATCCAGAAAACCCTTTCTGTTCAGAAAGGTTCGAATACAAGAGGCAATGAGATGACGCCTGTGGAAATTCTGAAAGACCCTCTGTCTTCTCAGTTCCAGATAACGATATTTGAGCCTCAGGGTCTCCGAGGCATCCACCATGCCGTCCACCTGAAATGGGGGCGTTTCTGTCTGATTGAGCAGCTTGAGGTCGCTGACCTTCAATTCAATGGCGCCGGTAGGTAAATTCGGATTTTCCTGGCCCTCTTCCCTCGGCGCGACCGTTCCCTTGACCGCCAGAACCCACTCGTTCCTCAAGACATGGACCTTTGCGTGGGCCTCTTCATCCACCCGGGGATCAAAGACGATTTGGGTCACCCCGCCTCTGTCCCGAAGATCGATGAAAACCAAATTTCCCAGGTCCCTTCGGCTGTTGACCCATCCCATGAGGGTGACTTCCCGACCTTTATCCTCGGCCCTGAGACTCCCGCAATCATGGCTGCGTTTCCAGTCTTCCAGGTCATCGATCTTTATGGCTTCAGTTTCATTCATTTCTTCAGAGCACCTTTCTGAGCCTATCAACGGTATCTTCCAGATCCACTTCCTTTTGTTCTTTGGTCTTCATATCCCTGAGAATGC
>CAYTUL010000222.1:0-6845 GCA_964441135.1 uncultured Desulfobacteraceae bacterium
AGCCCGCTCCGGTCCATTATGCGATTGATGTTTTTCGTAAACTGGAAAAGTGCTGCTAATGCAGGGGCGATATTCAGATCATCATCCATTGATTCCGCGAATTTATGCTTTAGATCATAGATCAACTGGTCCATTTCAGGATGCTGGGGGCCGGCCTTGCACCTGAGTAGTTTTATGATAAATTGATCAAGATTCGATATTGTCTTTCTTGACATATCCAGTTTTTCCCAGAAGAAGGATATTGGCTTCCGATAGTGTCGGCTGATGAGCCAGTAACGAATCTCCCTGCCCGTATAGCCACTTTCGAGTATTTGTCTGATACTATAACTATTTTCTGCGTCATTTGATGATTTCTTGCCGTTAATCATAACGAGTTCATTATGTAGCCAGTAGTTGACGGGTCGTTTCCCCGTAAAGGCCTGGCTTATGGCTATGGCGTTTTCGTGGTGAGGGAATATCAGGTCCATACCGCTTGTGTGGATATCATAGGTTTCTCCGAGATATTTCATGGACATGATGGGGCATTCCAGGTGCCAGCTTGGTCTGACATTTCCCCATTTCGTCTGATAAAATATACCTTTCTTGAGTTCATTCAGGGTTGATCTCTTGAGGAGGGTAAAATCTCTGGGATTCTCCTTTTCATACTGTTCAAGATCAACCGTTTTCCCTACTTTAATCTTCTCGAGATCAATTCTGGATAGTTTGCCGTAGTCCCTGAACCGGGATATATCAAAATAGACAGATTTGAATTTTTCATAGGCATAACCCTTTTCAAGCAGTTTTTGAGTGTGGTCGATCATATCATCCACATGAAGAGTAGCCCTCGGATACTCGTTCGCCTTCCGGATATTCAGTGCTTCGAGATCCTTCATGAATTCCTGGTAATAATTTTCAGTAAATTCCTTGAGGGACATTCCCTCTTTCTCGGCCCCTTCAATGGTGCGATCGTCCAGATCCGTAACATTCATGATATGCGTTACGGAAAAACCCCGGTATTCAAGGTAGCGTTTTAAGAGGTCCGCGATGATAAAACTCCTGCACTGTCCGATATGAATCAGGTGGGAAAGGGTTGGGCCGCAGGAATATATCTTGACGCTGTTTTCATGTAGGGGAATGAACTCTTCTTTCTTTCGGGTGAGGGTATTATATAGAATCTGACCCGTCTTTTTCCTATCTTCAAAAAGGGACGTGCTAAGATACCTCTCACCCCCGTCAGGGAAGATGACTACCAAACGGCCTTCGTTCATTTCTCTGACGATTTTTAAAGCGCCCGCCATGGCCGCGCCTGAGCTCATGCCGGCGAATATACCTTCCTTTTTCGCAAGGAGTCTCGATGTCCTATATGCCTCTTCGTCATCAATCTTGATAATCCGGTCCGCGCGGTTTTTTTCGAAGATACCGGGACGGTAGGATTCATTCATATTTTTCAAGCCCTGAATCTTGTGTCCCAGGTATGGTTCGACTCCGATTATTTTGATATCCGGCTTCAACTCTTTAAGACGTCTTGAAAGTCCCATAAGGGTGCCGGTCGTTCCCATGGCGGATACAATGACATCCAGATCACCGCCAGTCTGATCCCATAGCTCCATGGCCGTGCCATTATAATGGGACATCCAGTTTGATTCATTATTGAACTGATCCGCGAGCCAGTACTTTTCGGATTCCTCTCTCATGAGATTATACACGGATTCAATGGCTCCATCGGTTCCAAGATGAGCGGGTGTGAATTTCAGTTCGGCACCCATGGCCTTGAGAATCTTCTTTCTCTCTTCACTCACTGCTTCGGACATCACCAGGAGTATGCGATATCCCTTCACTGCGGATACCATGGCCAGGCCGATCCCCGTGTTGCCGCTGGTTGCCTCAAGGATAATCTTATCCCTTGTCAAGTCGCCTTTTTTCTCGGCGTCTACAATCATTTGAAGGGCTGGTCTGTCTTTTACGGATCCACCCGGATTAAAGAATTCCAACTTAGCCAGGATCTGGACTTTTTTGTTCGGGTTGATACGATTCAGAGGTACCAATGGAGTGTTTCCAATCTGGTCTAATATATTATTGCCTACTTTGGCCATTATTCATTCCTTAAGACGGGATAGGATGGACTGGGTATAGGGCTTAAAAATAACCAAAAATATTATAAGAATAGGATATCATTTTCAATAAGGAAATTATAAAATTAATAACTATTTAGTCCTTTTCAAAAGCTTGGGTGCTCAGTAATCTCTTTCCCGGGGCGAAAGCCTCCGGAATCAGGGTAACATTGGGTTGCTACCCAGGCGGGCGGTTTAGGGTCCTTATAGCAAAGGGAAGGTCTCCTTCCGGCATGGAATGGTTTAGTTATCCGCCCGCCGACCTATATAAGTATGCAATTCAAGTCTCACTGAATCAAGTTCGCCCCGTCCAAGAGATCCCCGAGCACCCTTCTGTATTAACCATCTTTCAAAAGGCTTAAATGTTACTAAAATTAAAATAAATCAAGATATTGACATTCTATGGAGCGGTTAGTAATAACTCGATATAATATTTCCTTTCAAGGAGATATAGATTTGAGGCTAAAGGCATAGGGCACAAGGCGTAAGGAAAAACCGTAGAGCAACGCTTTTAAATTTGAATTGGACCTTGGGCCTTGAGCCTTTCTGTCCATACCCGCTTTACCTATCTTTACCTATCAAACCCCTTTGGGGTCAAAGCAAGGCCGCGCCCTTCCCCCTACAAAGCACCGGGATCTTTGATGGGCGTGGATCCCTTATTAATCGCAGAAAGGAGGGGAAATCATGAAAATAATGCTTACCGGAGGAGCGGGATTCATAGGATCAAATGTCGTGGATGGTTATATCGCGGAAGGTCATCAGGTAGTGGTGGTTGATAACCTCTATTCCGGGGAAAAGGAAAATCTGAACGCCGATGCAAAGTTCTACGAGGTGGATATCCGGTCTGAAGAGATAGACCGGATAATGGATCTTGAAAGGCCGGATATCCTCAATCACCACGCGGCCCAGATAAGTGTACCCGCTTCAGTGGAAGATCCGCTGCTGGATGCCGATATCAATATTAAGGGATTTTTAAATCTGTTGGAAAAGGCCGTAAAACACCGGATCAGGAAGTGCATTTTTATATCATCGGGCGGTGCAATCTACGGCGAGGCCGAGCAATATCCTACTTCTGAAGATTATCTTCCCAAACCCCTGTCTCCCTACGCCATATCGAAATATGTCTCCGAGCAATACCTCCACTATTATCGCCACCAGTACGGGCTCAATTACACGACTCTTCGCTATGCGAATGTCTATGGTCCGCGACAGATTCCGCATGGCGAGGCGGGTGTGGTAGCTATTTTCATGACGAACCTCTATAATAACAGGCCTTCCAATCTCTACCATTTTCCTGAGGATGATAAAGGGATGATCCGGGACTACTGTTTTGTGGGAGATGTGGTAAAGGCCAATATAAAAGCCCTCTCGGGAGGGGAGAATGATGCGTTTAATATTGGGACCGGGAAGGAAACGAAGACCCAGGAGTTATATGAAATGATATACAAAGCCGTAAAGGAAGTGCGGCCTGAACTGCCCGGGGAACTACTGCACCTGTCCAGATTTAAGGCCCGATCAGGAGATATTTCAAAGAGTTGCCTCAAAGTGGAAAAGGCCGGGAATCTGTTGGGATGGCTCCCTGAGACCGATCTTGAGGAGGGTATTCGATCGACTCTTGCATGGTTCAGGGGGTGAAATCGTTTATTTTTTCGCAGGAACACTTGACATTTATTCGTAAATTATTATCTTTTTCGAGTTTTAACCAGATTTTCAACCAGGGTTTTTCCCGGCATTCTCCGGTTACAATGGAATATAGACGCTGATCCTTAAACGGCTTTCATGATTCAATACCCTAAGAAACTGTTTTATTAATCAGATGAGTAACGCCGATATACGGGTTTTTATTATTTTGATAAGGAGGTGCATTTTCCCTTCTTTCGTTTTAACTTAATTATATTAAATTGATAAGGGAGGAGATATTGAAAATGAAAATCAGACCATTACATGATCGGGTAATCGTAAAGAGGATAGAAGAAGAAGAGAAGACGAAAGGGGGCATTATTATCCCCGATACCGCGAAGGAGAAACCATCCGAAGGGAAAGTCGTGGCCGTGGGAAACGGCAAGCTTCTCGAAAACGGCCAGTTGCAGCCCCTCGAAGTTAAGAAGGGCGACAAGATCCTATTCGGGAAATACGCCGGTACGGACATCAAAATAGAGGGTGAGGAGCACCTGATAATGCGGGAAGACGATATCATTGCAATTGTGGAATAAGTATTAAACTATATGAAGGAGGAAATTGAAGATGGCAAAAGAGATCAGATACAGTGGAAAGGCAAGAGAGGCTATCCTGAGAGGGGTGGATACTCTTGCCGACGCAGTCAAGGTCACATTGGGCCCAAAGGGCCGAAATGTAGTCCTTGATAAATCCTTTGGATCGCCCAACATAACCAAAGACGGCGTCACGGTTGCCAAGGAAATCGAGCTGGAAGACAAGTTTGAAAACATGGGGGCCCAGATGGTAAAGGAAGTGGCTTCCAAGACATCAGATGTAGCCGGTGACGGAACGACGACTGCGACGGTTTTAGCCCAGTCCATATACAGGGAAGGCTCGAAGCTCGTGGCAGCGGGAATCAACCCGATGGCTATCAAGAGAGGCATTGAAAAGGCTGTTGCGGCGGCCGTGGATGAATTGAAAAAACTTTCCAAACAGACCAAGGACCAGGAAGAGATTTCCCAGGTTGGAACCATATCCGCCAACAATGACACCACAATCGGGAATATTATCGCCGAAGCCATGAACAAGGTCGGAAAGGAAGGTGTGATAACGGTCGAGGAAGCAAAAAGTATGGAGACCACGCTGGAAATCGTGGAGGGCATGCAGTTTGATCGCGGTTATCTCTCTCCCTACTTTGTAACGGATCCCGAAAAGATGCAAGCTTCCCTCAGTGAACCCTATATCCTGCTTAATGAAAAGAAAATCAGTAACATGAAAGATCTGGTACCCATACTGGAGCAGATTGCCAAGATGGGCAAGCCCCTCCTGATCATCGCCGAAGACGTGGAAGGGGAGGCCCTCGCCACATTGGTGGTGAATCGATTGAGGGGTACCCTCCAGGCAGCCGCGGTCAAGGCCCCGGGTTTTGGCGACAGGAGAAAGGCCATGCTGGAAGACATCGCCATACTTACCGGTGGCAGGGTAATATCCGAGGATTTAGGCCTGAAACTGGAAAACATCACCCTGAACGATCTCGGGACCGCGAAGACCATCAACATCGATAAAGACAACACGGTTATTGTAGATGGAGGCGGCAGCCGGAAGGATCTCGAGGGCAGGGTCAAACAGTTGAGGGCCCAGATTGAGGAGACCACTTCCGATTATGATCGCGAAAAACTTCAGGAAAGGCTTGCGAAATTGATTGGTGGCGTGGCCGTAATCAATGTCGGTGCGGCTACCGAAACGGAGATGAAAGAGAAGAAGGCGAGGGTAGAAGACGCCCTTAACGCGACCAGGGCGGCCGTTGAGGAAGGCATTGTCCCCGGTGGCGGTGTTTCCCTGTTAAGGTGTATAAAGGCCGTTTCAAAGCTTGAGCTGGAAGGAGAGGAACAGAATGGTGTCCGTCTCGTTATGAGGGCATTAGAGGAGCCCATTCGCCAGATAGCCAATAACGCGGGCATGGAAGGTTCTGTGGTGGTAGAGAAGGTCAAGGTGGAGAAAGGAGCTTTCGGCCTGAACGCGGAAACGGGAGAGTATGAGGACCTCATGAAGTCGGGAATCATCGATCCGACCAAGGTCACCAGGTTTGCCCTTCAGAACGCTTCCTCGGTAGCCTCCCTGCTACTTACAACGGAGGCCATGGTCGCCGAGAAGCCGAAGGAAAAGGAAGATATGCCCCCCATGCCTCCAGGAGGCGGAATGGGTGGAATGGGCGGAATGATGTAACCGAAAAAGGCTGATTCCCTTTCATGGATAAGATGAAAAGGTTGTACCCTATAAGTCCGGGTACAATCTTTTTTTTTGCATTCCTGCCGGGATTTGTATTTAATGGGGGCCGGATGTAGCTATCTTATCCTATTGGTGAGGTCAGACGAATGGAAATTGGAAAGTACATTCTGGATTTTTTAAACCAAAGGATCTTGGTTATTGATGGTAATTCGATAACCGTGGGGAAGATTATACTCGCCCTGCTGATCCTGGTGATCGGGATTCTGTTCGTCAGATTTTTCTTTAACTCGGTCAGCAATCGTTTGTTAGCGCGGACACACATCAGGAAGAGCACTGTTTTAGGTATGATCAAGGTGCTGACCTATGTGTCCTATCTCGTGGTTGTACTTCTTTCTCTCCGAATGGTTAATATCCCCCTTACGGCCTTTGCCTTCCTTGGCGGCGCTATTGCGATCGGCGTCGGTTTCGGAGCTCAGAATATTATTAACAATTTTATAAGCGGGTTTATCTTGATGGCAGAACGACCCATAAGCATCGGAAATCTCATCGAAGTGGACGGGTTGCTCGGGGAGGTGGAGGAGATCGGAGCGCGATCCACAAAGGTGCGTACCGGTGAAAACATACACATCCTCGTGCCCAACAGCTCTTTTTTGGAAAAGAAAATCACAAACTGGACCCTGTCGGATCACAAGATCAGGACCCGGGTTATCGTGGGGGTGATATACGGCTCGCCCGTTGACAGGGTAAAAGACCTGCTCCTGAAAGCGGCCAATGAAAACGAAAAAGTAATGAAGACGCCGGAACCATTTGTTCTTTTTGCTGATTTTGGAGACAATGCCCTTATTTTTGAGGTCTATTTCTGGATAAGTA
>CAYTUL010000223.1:0-6836 GCA_964441135.1 uncultured Desulfobacteraceae bacterium
CCTAAACTGAGCGGTTCCGGGTTCCCCGTTCAAGCCCGCCCTGGCGCAAAGGCCGTTGTCAGGATGTTAATCCTTTGGCTGGTTAATAGTATGTACCTTTCATCCATATCATTTAAATCAGGTCCGGGCCAGGGGTTCAAAGGTTATGAAGGCATAAAGCCACAGTTCATGGGGGCACGTTTTAACCTTGAACCTGGAACCGTGACCCGCCTAACCCAGGTTATTGGACGTTTGACGCCGATCCCTCGAAAGGTCGAAGATCCCGGAACACGGTGATCGGAGACAATGGGCCATAAGATCCGGTTGTTGTTGTGAATATCCCCCCCGATCATCCTGAATGGTTTGAAATATCCGTTGATATTAACCCGGTCGCCCACGAGGCCCTGAGCGCTTTTCTCTTCGATCTTGGATGTGACGGTATCCTTTCGGAAACAAATGGGAATTCGGTTCTCAAGGCCTATCTTCCCTTCGTTGAAGATTTCGAAAAAACTCGCAATAGGCTGGAAATTTTTTTAGGGAAATTGGGAGAGATATTTCCTGAGGCGGGATCCTTTAAATTGAAACTCAAGGGGATTGAGAGTCGGGACTGGGGGACCGCGTGGAGACGCTTTTTTAAACCGGACCGGATCACAAAGAACCTCCTGGTAACCCCTGCCTGGGATCCTGTCCCGCACCAGCCGAAAGGCCACATTATCAGGATAGATCCAGGGCCCGCATTCGGTACTGGACAACATCCAAGTACACGGATGTGCCTCCGTGCAATGGAAATACCCGGTTTCCCAGGGTCCTGGAAAATGCTCGATATCGGGACAGGCAGCGGCATACTTGCCATATATGGGGTCAAACTCGGCGCTCAAGGGGTCGCGGCCATAGATACGGATCCCGAGGCCCTCAGGTGGGCGAAGGTAAATATTGAATTGAACGATCTCCCGATTGAGGTGGAGCTCTCTTCAAAACCCCTCGGCCGCTGGGATGAGAGCTTCTCCCTTGTAACTGCCAATCTCATACTTGGGACAATCCTCGATCTGTGTCCCTTATTTTCACGGGTGACAGCTCCCGGGGGATGGCTGATCATTTCCGGTTTGCTCAGGGAGCAGGCCGGGGGAATGGAGGAGAGGATTTCCGGATATGGCTTTAAGAGAGAATATTCCCTTTTTCAGGAAGAGTGGGCCTGTATGATCTTTCAATTCTCAGTATTTTCCCGTGAGAAGATTGCATGAATCCCCTTTGCAGGAAAATAGAATCCGTAGGGATCACTTTCCAGATACGAAGAGAACAGGAGTGAGGTGTTGAGGCGTTTTTTCGTTGAAAGGATCCATGAGAAAGACGGTTATTGTAAGATATCCGGATCCGAAGCGAGACATATCTCCCGGGTCCTCCGAATGGGCAAGGGGGACCGCTTCATTCTGATGGACGGAAAAGGAGACCGGTTCGAGGTCGAAATAGATTCAACGAAACGTGATTCAGTGGGAGTGATCATCAGAAGACCTCTTTCGAGACCAGGATCTTCTCCCGTTGAGATAACACTCTGTCAATCCCTGTTAAAATCAAGATCCATGGACTACCTCATAGAAAAGACTTCGGAATTGGGCGTCGACCGCGTCATTCCGTTCTTCTCGGAGAGAACGGTGGTAAAACTTGATGGGGACAGGGCAAACAGGAAGACGAGACACTGGCAGTCCGTGGCACAAAATGCGGCGAAGCAATCCGACAGGATTCGACCGGCGGAAATATACCCGCCCGTTCATTTTCAGGATCTTATGAAAAAGCGGATAAAAAAGGAGGTCCTGAAGATTATCATGTGGGAGGGTGAGGAAGTCGAGGACCTTAAGGGATTATTGAGATCATCTTCCCCCTCAAAGTATGTCACCGGCATGGTGGGACCCGAAGGGGGTTTTTCCAAAGAAGAGGTTGCGGCGGCAAAAAAGGCAGGGTTCGCATCCGTTTCCCTCGGGGAAAGAATTTTGAGGGCGGAGACCGCTGCCATAGCCCTTGTAGCGACGATCCAGTATGAATGGGGGGATCTTAGCTTACAGGGGGTTTAATCTATGAGGTTTTATATCGCTTTATGAGTACCATGTCTGGTCAGGATTTGCTTGAATTTGACAGGAGTCACATCTGGCATCCCTATACGTCCATAAAAGACCCGCTTCCCGTCTACCCTGTTGCGTCCGCTAAGGGAGTGAGGATTAACCTGGAGGACGGGCGTGAACTCATTGACGGTATGTCATCCTGGTGGGCTGCCATTCATGGTTATAACGTGCCCGAACTCAATGAAGCCATCCACAGGCAGATATCCAGCATGTCCCATGTCATGTTCGGAGGGCTGACGCATAAACCGGCCGTCGAACTCGCGGCCATGCTGATAGATATCACGCCCGGGCCCCTGCAGCAGGTCTTTTTCAGCGATTCCGGATCCGTCTCCGTCGAGGTAGCCATAAAGATGGCTGTTCAATACTGGTCAGCCAGGGGATATTCGAAAAAAACAAAACTCCTCACCATCAGATCCGGATACCACGGCGATACATTGGGGGCCATGTCCGTTTGTGATCCTGTCACGGGCATGCACCACCTGTTTAAGGATATCCTTTCAAAGCAGTTTTTTGCCGATGTGCCGAAATGCGGGTATTTCGATGAGTGGGATGAGGAAGATATCGGCAGTCTTAAGGAGATTTTAAGGTCCCGCCATGATGAGATAGCCGCCATTATCCTGGAGCCCATCGTGCAGGGGGCGGGTGGTATGCGTTTCTATTCCCCTCAATATCTGATACGAGTAAGGGAGTTATCCAAAGAGTTTAACGTACTGTTGATCCTGGATGAGATCGCGACAGGGTTCGGAAGAACGGGTTCCATGTTCGCATGTGAAAAGGCCGGTGTATGCCCCGATATCATGTGTGTCGGGAAGGCCCTTACAGGCGGGTATATGAGTCTGGCGGCCACACTGACGACCAGAGAGGTAGGTTATGGAATATCCTCGGGGGAGGCGGACTCTTTCATGCACGGGCCCACATTCATGGCAAATCCCCTGGCCTGTTCCGTCGCCTTAGCCAGTGTCCGGCTGCTTTTGTCAACGCCCTGGGAAGAACGGGTAAAGGGGATAGAGAGTCATCTTAGAGAGGGGCTGTCCCCTTGTGAAAAGCTCCCGGGAGTACGCGATGTGAGGGTCCTGGGAGGTATAGGCGTGATCGAGCTCGATCACCCCGTTAATATGGCAAGCATACAGGAAAAGTTTGTGAATAAAGGCGTCTGGCTAAGACCCTTCGGATATCTAATCTATACCATGCCTCCCTATATCATTAAGGAGAAGGACTTGGGAACCGTTACAAAGACCATGGTCGAGGTCATTGAGGAGGAAGGGCGGGTCCGGTAATAGATGTCTGAACATTCCTTCATAGATACCAGGCTGGAAGAACGCAGGGTCTTCCATTTATTGCGAAGGCTGCAGTCCGTTAAACCCGTGTCCGGTGTGGAGATCGAGGTCGACGGACGTAAAATGCTGAATTTCTGCTCCAACGACTATCTGGGTCTCGCATGGCATCCGTTGCTTCACCAAAGGGCGGTAGAATATATGCAAAAATACGGCGCCGGCTCTACGGCGTCCAGACTGGTGTGCGGAAACTACGAATGCTTTGAACAGGTTGAAAAAAAGGTGGCTGACCTGACGGGGAGAGACGGCTCTCTAATCTTTAATTCAGGCTTTCAGGCGAATGTTTCCATGATTCCCGCCCTCGCGGACAGGGATACACTTATTTTATCCGACTGGTTGAACCATAATAGTATCATTCAGGGCTGCCTGCTTTCCCGGTGTCATGTGGAGCGTTTTTACCATAATGACATGGTTCACCTCAAAGAGCTCCTTCGAAAAAACAGGGGGAAAGACTTTTCACGCATCATGATCATCACCGAATCCGTGTTCAGTATGGACGGAGATCGATGTGATATCGATAGGCTTGAAGAATTATCCAGAGAATACGATTCCCTGTTAATCGTGGATGAGGCCCATGCCACGGGACTGTTTGGAGAAAGGGGCATGGGTCTGACCCATGGAAAACAGGTGGATGTAATCATGGGCACATTCTCAAAGGCAGGGGGTTCATTCGGGGCCTATATCGCCTGTGATAACAATCTGAAAGATTACCTGATCAATTTCTGTTACGGATTGATCTATACAACGGCATTGCCCCCATCGGTTCTGGGCTCCATAGACGCCGCCCTTGAGTTGATCCCCGCAATGGACAGAGAGAGAGAGGAACTTCTCCGGAAAGCGGATCATCTCCGGTCGTCTCTCAATGATCTGGGTTACAACACGGGAAATTCAACCACCCAGATCATCCCCGTAATTATCGGAGAAGAGAAAGAGACCCTGAACCTGTCAAGATGGCTCAAGGATAACGGCATACTCGCAACGACCTTCCGGCCTCCCACCGTCGGTCATGGGGAGGCAAGAATACGTCTTGCCCTTTCCGTTCTGCATAGGGAGGAGCATTTAGCGCGGCTAATCGATTTTTTCGGAAAATGGCGGGAAAGGGTTTAACATGGAATCAATGGGGGTCCGGTTTCCGGAAGGTCTTTTCATAACGGGCACGGATACCGGTGTGGGAAAAACCGTGGTATCCGCAATTCTTATGGCGGGACTGGGGGGCGTATATTGGAAGCCCGTCCAGAGCGGTACGGAAGAGATCACGGACACGGAATGGGTCAGGGCCAAAACGGGATTGCCGAATACCCATTTTCGGCCGGAAACCTACAAACTCAGACTCCCTCTTTCTCCTCACGCCTCTGCGGCCCATGAGGGTGTGCGGATTGATCTCCAGGAATTTCAAGTCCCTTTAACAAATAAATCAGAGCATCTTATTATTGAAGGCGCCGGAGGAATTATGGTGCCCCTGAATGAGCACTGTTTTATAGTGGATCTCATGGAGAAATTGGGCTTCCCTGTTCTGCTTGTTTCACCGACTTCTCTTGGCACAATCAACCATACACTCCTGTCCCTGGAACAACTCAGAAGACGGGGATTGAAGGTAATGGGAGTGGTCATGAACGGGCCAAGAAACAGGAGTAATCGCGATGCCATAGAGTTCTACGGAAAAGTAGGGGTTCTGGCGGAGGTGGAACCCTTGCCTTCTATCAATCCTGAGAGTTTAAAACGATGTTTTATAGAACATTTCTGCCACGACTGATTAAGGAAGGGGTAATTGGGAAGTTATTTCTCCTGTCTTGATGCCCCGTCAGTTTTTTCAGGGCTCGGGTGTTGTCCTCGTCTAATTCTGAGATCGAAATCAGCATGGCGGTCAAAAACCAGAAGGGTTCCATAATTCTTACAATGATGAAGGTATTCGCCCCGATAGCATGACCCAGGAGCCCGATAAAGCCGGCCAAAAAACCCATGCGGAGACCCTTCACAAGGCTGTCGGATGATTCTATTGGTATATTGTAGACCTTCCTGAACAACGTAACCATTAATAACAGTAACGTGGCCAATCCAAGAAGGCCTGTTTCGGTAAATACCCTGATATACTGGGCGTCCACGAAACGATATCCGGTGACACCATAGCCTAAAATGGGGTATCTTATCCAGTCCGTGAAAGCCGATTTCCAGCTTTTTATTCGCGCTGATGTCGAAGTATCCAGCTTAATATCTCCTATCGTGAGCACATTTATTCGATTTCTACCCTGAAGAAATGTGAAGGATATTCTTTGCTTGACTACTTTAGGTGATATAAAGGGCGAGCATATGCCAATGACGATAAGCAGTATTATGATCCATTTCCGTTTCTCAGACAGAAACAGGAACGCAATGATCGAGAAAAGAATGGCCAAGTAGGAGCTTCTTGATTGCGTATATAAAAGGGGAATTGTAAAAAGAATGATGAGAGTCCCATACACGATCTGTTTTTTAAAGGATGATGTGCCAAGGAATAAACCGATGGTGATGGAAGTCATAAAGACCAGATACCCGCCGAAGGTGTTGGGCTCTCCGGAAGCGCCTTCAAAGGGTGCCGTTATCCTTCCCCCGCCAGGAATCTGGGATATCCCGATGATGGAGACAATGGCACATGTAATAAGCATGGCCCGAAGATAATTCCTTACCTGTTTTCTGCTTTCCAGATGATTTACCACCATGAAATAGATGATCATGTATTCGAAGTATTTCAGGACGAAAAAAAGACCTGTCTCAAGATGGACTCTCCCAAAAAGGCTTCCGAAGAGTGTTGATACAAGACAGATGATTATATAATAGGCGATCGGTTTATTCAGGGGAGTTCTTAGAAAAAGGCCTAATTCCTTGTTGATAGACATCTTTGCGAGCCAGCTGAAACCAATGATTAGAATGATCAGATCATCGAGTCTCAGTGTCACTCCACGTCCAAGGCTGGCCCCTTCCGTCCTCCCGATGATGAATTCGGGGCTTAACAGCATGGAAAAGATAAGGATATAAAGGGCGATTTCCGTGCTGGCAAAACTGACAATAAAAATGATTAGGCCGGCCATCAAAAAGATCGTTTTGGTAGTCGACAGCATGGGCAGCAGCATCGCAAAGGAGAGGAGAAGTAGAAGGACGAGGATGAGGGGGAGAATCAGTTGCAGGCTACTCTGACCGGTGTTGTTCTGGCCTTTAAATGGGCTGAAATATCTCAAACCGATTGACTCCGATTCGCCTGATGAAAAATACCTGAACTGAGCGGTTCCCGGTTCCCCGTTCAGGGTAAAAAGGTTATAAAGGCATAAGGCCACACTCCATGGTGCATGTTTTAACCTTGAACCTTGAACCGCCTAACCCATGAAATATACACATTCCTATAAAAAAATGAACGACGAAGGATGGATTGGAAGAT
>CAYTUL010000224.1:0-6831 GCA_964441135.1 uncultured Desulfobacteraceae bacterium
CCAGGATCAGCCTCCCATCGGAATCGAAATAGGCATTTACGTAGCTGGAGCCCCCGAACCAGGTTTCCAGTTGCGTCAGGAAACCGTCAAGGGTATCCGCGGCTGTTATGGTATAGGTCTCCGAAACGGCCGTCCCGTCGTGTTGTTTTCCCGTGACATACACCCTGTCGTCGTCATCGATGTCATTACTGGGGGTGCCTGTCGTATCGATCTGATTCCATTGGGTCGAGGATGATATGGGTGTCACCTGATCCAATTCTGTATTGCTTACACCCCCTCTGAGGGAGCCGGTGAAGAGATTTGCGAAGGTGGTTCCGGCAGTGATTTCCAAACCCCCGGAAGCATAAATTGTATTTCCCGAGTGGATTTCATTAACCTCTCCATGTGTTCCCTCTACAATGCCTAAAGTCTGAAGAATGTTATTCGTATCCGAAAAGTTCGTTGTACCGCTGATGTCAATCCTGTATTTTGTTTCTCCATCTTCTGTCTCACTAACCACAGCGGCTGAAATTCCCGAAAGCGCATCGATGTTCTGAGCTATGGTCGTTAAGGAATCGGAAGCGAGGTCGATACTTACGGAATTTCCACCGATGGTGACGGTACCGCTGGCTGCGTTCGTGAGATTGAGCAATGTCCCGACAATACCGTCGGAACTCGTGAGAAGATCACTTTTCGCGCCATCACTGGTGGCTGTCTTGATGGTGGTGGAACTACTGATAAAACCCATTGTTTCAAGGATATCCTCGCCACCGGAATAGGCGCCTTCGAGGACACTGAGCCCGTTCTCCCCGGTCTCGTCACTGGTCAGGACGAGGTGGTAATTGGTGGAGGAATGGGATACGATATTGGCCGTCACACCCGATGGATCCGAGCCGGTATTGACCGCGTTGATCTTGTCGCGTATATCCGCCAGCGTGTCGGTCGTAACAATGTTTACCGTTTTACCATTGATGAGAATATCTCCATAAAAGGATGATCCATGAACCGTGCTGAGGGCTACATTAGTGGCCGAATAGTTCCCGGAGGAGATCTTTTCCGATTGGGCGAGGTTGTTGACTTTGACATTAGACAGGGAGGGAGAGGCCGTCGAACTCGTGGACGCGGTGAACAGATTGGATGCCGAAGTGGTCGAATTGGATGTCGTACTGGATGTGAAGACGTTAAAGTCGTCCTCCGCGCTTACGGCGGAGGCGGCGCTCTTCAGGGAGAGCAGCATGGTGTTCACACTCTGCCATTCCTGGAGCTTTGATTCGTATTCACTTTTCGTGTCACTAATCAGATCAACACGGCCGTGATCGATCGCGATCAACTGGTCGATCATCGAACGCCAGTCAAAGCCACTGGAAAGGCCGCTGATGAGATTCGTGCTTAATGACATGATCCCTCCTTAGATTTCAGAACTGGTTGGAATGGGTAATTCATTCCGTGTCTATGTATAAATATCGGAAAAAAATGCCTAAAACTTTAATACTTTTTATTGTGTTATTAGTGATTTGCAAGATATTTGCCAAGGTTCACGCAGAAGTGGAATACCGTATACGGTGTAAGGTTAAAGGAAAAACGGGATGTAAAAGACCCGCCGCCGATATTCGGCGGCGGGCTTCTGATTCCAAGAAATGAAGCTGTAGGATAAAATTCTCCTGGGATCTTATCCAAACAGGGACAGAACCTGCTGGGGGGACATGTTGGCCTGGGCCAGCATGGCGGTACCCGCCTGCATCAGGATCTGGTTCTTGGTGAATGATGTCATCTCGGCAGCCATATCCACGTCACGGATAACCGACTCTGCAGCCTGCATATTCTCAGTAATCGTGGAGAGGTTCGCGGCCGCGTAGGAGAGACGGTTCTGATAGGCACCCACCGTACCCCTTGAACCGGCGAGGGTACTGATGGCCGTGTCAATGAGATTAATGGCCTGCTGTGCGTTGGCCGTTGTGCTCAGATCAAGGGAATTGATTCCCAGATCGGAGGTCCTGACACCATCTATCGAGATGGCGATCTGGTTATAGGAGTTGTTCTCCGCACCAATCTGGAAGGTGTTCCCCGCGGACCCTGTGCCCGCTGAAACGGTGAATTTCATTCCGTCGAGATCTCCAGCAGACCAGGAATAATCATCACCCAGTACAAAGGAGATATTGAGGGAATCGAAGGTGATGGTGTTGCCGGAAGCGACATAATCCACTTGCTGGGACACGGAACCGTCAGAATAGGTGATGGTTATGGTCCTGTCGTCACCCGTATCGGAAATTGTCCAAACACCCGTGAGTGCACTGGCCACGTTCAGGGAAGTCATGCCCGTTCTGACAATGGACAGCTTGCTCTGGGTGGAGTCCGAAACATTATTTACGTCCGTTACCATCCCGATGGCCGCGGTCAACCCGGCGGAAAAACTGAAGGTAACACCGAGGTTTGAAAAGGCCAGCTCCGTCGTACCGGATGTATAGGTGATGAGCTCGGTAGAGGTCGCGCTAGCGGACTTTAAGGAATCCCTGAGGATCGCCTGGTGTGAATCGGCGCCAGCCCCGCTGATGAGGGCGACAAACCATGTCTTGTCCTCATCGATGGTAGAGCCGATGGCGTCGACGGTTACGCCCGCTCCGGCCGTGGTCGCGCTCAAGGTATACCGGATATTATCATTGGCATCGTCGAGTACCCTGTCTGCGACACCTGCACTATACACGCTCATGGCGCCGTTCTGGGCATTCCCGAATGAGGCGTCGAGCAGGTTCGTGCTGCCGTATTTCGTACCGTTGGCGATCCGGTCTATTTCCGAGATCAGCTTGTCGGCCTCGGAATCGATCTTGGTCCGCTCGGACGAGCCGACGTTCGCCGAGGAGGCCTGGGTGGCCAGCTCTTTCAGACGGGTTAACATGTTCCCCACCTGGTCCATACCACCTTCCGCCACCTGCAGGAGAGAAGCTGCCTCGGAAGTATTTCTATAGGCCACCTTAAAACTGGCTATGTCGGCCCTGAATGATTCAGAGATCGCCAGACCTGCAGCGTCATCGGCCGCCGTGTTTATCCGGTAACCGGATGACAGCCTTTGGAGTGATTTGGTTAAATTTGTGTCCGCTATGGACAACTGCCTGTGGGCGTTCATCGCCGCGATGTTGTTTTGAATTCTTAATCCCATAATAATTATCCTCCGTGATTTTTATTTTATTTGTGACTCTCTTTGGCATCCTTGCCAATTCGTACTGCGGTAACCGTCCCGGGCAACCCAACAGGTCGTTCCCGGAAGTGTTTTAAGCCCTGGTGACATGCCTTTCTTTAAATGAGGGGCATCTGCCGGGCGATACTATCCTGTCTAACCTCCTTTCATTGTGGACTCGCGATGATGTGTTCTCGCTAATGGCCTTATCGGAAAAAGGGGGGAAAACCTTTAAAAGAATTTAATAAAAAGAATGGAATTCGTATCGGGAGGGTTTTGAGGAAGAAAGGATGGTCAGGGAAGGAGGGATGATGAGGAGAAGATGGATGTCAGGGCATGTACCGGAACCTTTCCTGTGGGAACATTAATACAGGGGACTGCAACGGTCCATCGTTTCAGTACACGGTTATTCGGAAACCCAAGTGGATTCATGAACCGGGGCTTGACCTGCCGGGGCGAAAACGCCGTATTTCATCATGACCATTATCTGGAAGAGCGTGTCCTGGTCGGGGATTTGATATGTCTCTCTCATATGCCGGGTAATCTCTCCGACGCCGGTCAATCCCCCGGTGACAAGGCGAGCTATCCGATCGACCTGTTTTGTATCCACAAGGTTTATTACGTTTGAATACCCGGTAAAACCGTTCAGGTCCCTGATTCTTATATGAAAAGAGTCGGTTAAAAAAGAGGTCGGATAGGCACGGAAGAGGTCGGATGGTTTGACGTCTGTTTCACGGACCGTTTCGGGCCGGAGTCCGGTGCCGTGGGGATCTCTTATCCCCCCGGAGACCCTGTTGAAGAGGCGATCGTACTGTCTGATCACATCTTTCCAGGAGAATGAAGATTCCACGTGTGCACGGGCCTTTCCAGCCATTTTGTGTCTCAGGTCCACGTCTTCCAACAGGGCCTTCATGGCATTTTGCAGGACGTCCATATCCATGGCCACGGACTGGGAAAGGCGAAACCGGCGATCCCAGGGAGTTCCGCAGTCGGCCCAGTAAGTGGGGATTCGAAAACCGGTAGCCCCGTGGATCACGGTATCTCTGTATCCATCCCAGTCGGAGACGATGACGGGAAGACCCGAAGCCATGGCTTCCAGGACGGTCAGCCCGAAGGTCTCCTGGATATTGTCGGAAGGGGATATGAACACATCGGAAAGTCTATAGAACAGGGGGATGGAAGAGGTCTCATACCCGGTGATTAGCCTTACCTGGCGAGCGATACCCAGCTTATGGGCCAACTCCATGAGTATTCTCCCGTAGCCCCCGTTGTGCTCCCTTCCTACTATGAGGAGGAATCCCCTCTGTCCGGAAGTTGAATCCCTCACGAGCTCGGCGAAGACCTTCAAAAGGGGTGTAAGCTCCATTTTTTCGTCGGGGCTCAACCGTCCCAGGGAGAGAAATACCGACGCGTTTTCAGGCAGGTCGAACCGGTGTCTCAACCCCCTTTTTTCTTCCCCATCCACGGGGGAAAAGGTATCGATATCCAGGCCCAGGGGTATGGTTTCGAGTGTAAGGGCCCCGGGACGGTCTTTCATCATCGCCTGAATGCTCTTCTTTCCCGCGGAAGATGTGCATACCAGCACGTCCTTATGGGAAGAGATTCCAGAGGCTTCGCGAATACTCACGGCCACGTCCTTCAGGTGCAGGGAGTGGGTGATGCCGATAACAGAAAGGCCCTCATGAAAATAGGTCTGACAGCGCAGGATATCATTGATCTTATAACTTCCGGTAAAAAAAATGTCGTAATAGGCGAGAATCCCGGCCAGGTCCAATTCATTGCGAAAATCATAGGTCTTTATGACTTTATCCGGAAAAAGCTTCTGAAAAGCAGCCGTTCTTTCAGGATCGTCCTCGACGAATCCAAACTCATCAACGGAACGGCTATACCTGATCAGGTTGAGGGCGAGCTCTCCATTGGCCCGGTTTATGCCAAAAGATTGCGGACTTCCATTTTCATCGCCCCGGGGGCAAACCATGCGGAAGAAGATTTTCACAGGCTGATCCGTCCTTAAAATTCATCGGGGAGTCCCTCTTCGGCCTCCTCCAGGACGTCTTTCGTAAGAACGAGGAACTGCCCTATAACGGCAAACCAGCTTTTCATTTTCTTCACACGGGCCATGGCAAGAATCTTCTCGTCGTCGTATATGTCCCTTAAAAAACCCAATTCGTTCGAGAAGAGAATATCAAAGGCGTTTATGGTATGTCCCATGATTTGCCAGATCTCCTGATCTTCGGCCAGGGCACTCGACAGGTCAAGAAATTCCCTTTCGATGCCCGTCAAGACTTCCAGGTCCACGGGACCGGAACCCTGTTCCAAGTAGGGCTCAATGATCTCTTTCTCCGCCGCATATGCCCTGTCCAGGGCGTCCTGGAAACGATCGATCAGGACTTCCACTTTCCGCCGATTTTCCACCGCTTTCCTGTGGATCTTTTTCAAATGACCGGATACATCTTGTTCTCCAATGTATTTCTCATAGGTCTCATCCAGTATCTTCAGGGGATAAAACTCCTCCTGGCAGTACTGTCTGATGGCGTCCTTGAAAGGCATGATTTTGGCGCCATGGATTTTTGCGCCTCCTTCCGTAGCGTTGATGCATGTCCCCTCATACTGGGCAATATCCTCTTCGAAGGTCGCCCTCTGGAATTCGAAGATCTTCCATGTCTTCACGGGCTTTCCATCGTTGCCCTCCACTTCGATAACCTTTTCCTCCAGGATATCCTTGTGGTGGCTCCCCACGACATTCGCCTTCGCGTGTGTCTGTCCGCTGTCGGTATAGGAGAGATCCTGTCCGATCAGGATAATGGGATCACACCCCAGGGACTCCAACAGTTTAAAGGCCATGTTTGCCACCGAAATACCGGATGCCAGGGTTCCCAAGTCTTTATCAAACCAGTTAAAATGGCTGAAGCCCCTTGAGTATAAAAACTTCCTTCCCTTAAATTCTTCGATGGACTCCGGCATGATCAACGGCGTGGCAACGAGATAGATTCCGTTAAAGTTTTCAATATCTTTATAAAAGAGGTGCGTTCCCGGTGTTCGTTCATGCGTGCCCACGATGTGGGGACGGATATCCCGTCCCATGAGCGGGACAAAGCTGGCGTCACAACTCACGATCAACGCCCTGTCCCCCAAATCCTTAAGATAATCGATGGTTTTATCCAGGGATGGCCCTGAAGCCACCAACACACCGGGCCGTCCCTTAAACTTCCCGAAGAGGGTACAGAGCCCCGGATTGGAATAGATGTGCTTTACATTAAGGAGGAGATTCTCGAAACCGACAAAGGAGTCCATGGAGTCGTTACCCGATAGGGCTAATTTTTGTGAAATGGCTCTTTTGATGGCATCAACAACGGTCTTGTAATACCGGTTTCCCAATTGGATATTCCCGGGCAGGGGGATAATCTTCAGGGACTTCAGGGCGATCTTCATATCGGCATTAGAAAAGGCCTGAACTCCTAATCTGATGAAGATGTCCTCGGGTTCCATGCCCACGAACAGATGGAAATTCGGATGGGTAAATACCTCCTCAAAGTTGCCGTATTCAAGGGCCAGACGAAAGAGTGTCATATCTTTTTCAAAGACCATAATATGTCTGGTCCCGACCTTCCCGGTCATATGTCTCAGGAAATGATTGAGATGGTAGCCCAGTCCGAGACCCATAAAAGCGACAATGGGGG
>CAYTUL010000225.1:0-6790 GCA_964441135.1 uncultured Desulfobacteraceae bacterium
CCTCAGTCGTCGCTCCTTGGCGCCTTGCATCTAATACCTTGCTGGTGCCCAGGTTTACTCCGAAGTCAAGGTCCAATTTTATAGTGAATTTTAACACACCCTTCCTTCACCAGCAAGGTATCAACTCTCGCTCTGGACTTCTCCGATGATTCTAAACCATTGATGCATGTATTGAAGAAATGAAATAATCGTAAAAAAGGCTGTAGTAAAGAAAAGATACCTATAATGCTCTGCGAAGAAGGAAACGTAGCCTTTGGAAAGAACCACGATTACTGTAATAAATTGGAAACAGGTCGTGATCTTGCTTGAAATAGTGGGTTTGATATTGAACTCCAGATTGTTCAGGAAGAGTATGAGTACGCCTATCAGAATCAAGGTGTCCCTGCTAATAACCATCACCGTCAGCCAGGATGGAAGGTATCCCTGGGTTGTAAGGGCTATAAAGGCCGATACAAGGACGATCTTATCCGCAAGGGGATCTAAATAGGTACCGAGTCTGCTCTTCTGGTTAAAGAGCCTGGCTACCAATCCATCAACACCATCGCTGACCCCACTTATGATGAGTACGATTAGACTTGTGAGCAGTTGATCGTTAATCAGGTAAATGATAAAGATGGGTGCTAAGAGAATCCTTATGGTCGTAATAATATTTGGAACAGTCATTGATTTTGGTCCTGTAAAACCCGGTCCCCGGAGCAAAATCGGGATAAAGCCGGGCTACCCTGACACGGATATTCATTTGAACTGGATTACAACCCGTCCCCTGTCCGTTCTGTTTATATCCGCTAAGAGTGGAAATTTCTCATTCTTTATTACTTTTTGGAGAAACATCTCCCTGTTTCCTGAAAACTCGACTGAAAGGGTCATATCGTCACCCTTGATCCTGGTTTGAACGACGGAGTTTACACCCGCTATATCGTCCCTGAGAAAACTCAGAAACTTCATGAACTGCTTAAGGCTTTTTAACCCCCTGAGCTCTATCTCCATGGTACTCACTTCCTCATCGCTTCTCTCGCGAGATTCCATGATCAGGGCAATCAACCTGTCGGCGATATTGGTCACGCCCTTTTCGAGGGCTTCCATGATTCGATCGGTCTCAGGGGTATCTTCGACAACCGTTTCTGTCTGGCTATCCTGGGCCAGGAGACTTTTATCCGCAACATCAATGACCTTAAGGCGGAGAGAGATCCTTTTATCATCAACAATCTCACTTTCACCAAGGATAACGAAATCCGCTGAAAAGAGATCACCCCATTTGGCGGCATCCTCTTCGGTCAGGTTTAGACCCCGCATCTCTGAAGTCAATTTCTCTTCAGGAACGCTTGCCAGCCTGCTTACAGGGCTGAAACCACGCTCCTGGAATATCCGGTGGAGCACCAATTCCGTTGATGTCAAAGCGGGCTCACTATCCGGATCCCCCCACCAGTATAATGTCTCATGATCATCTACTTTTTTCTGTGAAACCAGAAAGAGAAGCTTAACAGGCGGTCCTTCCATCAGGATGATACCCGTATCCTTTAATTTGTCTTCCATCAGCTTTTCATTTACCTTGATCTGAACAAGAACTTTATAGTCATGTTCATGCCTTTCTTCAGCAAGTATATGGAAATTTTCAATCTCTTCTCCTGACCCGGGTATCACATCATGAATGAGCCTCGGAAAATTGTTGATCATTCCCTGGCTCCCAAGATATCTTGTTAAATATTCCTCGACGCCTTTTATAAGGGCCTCTGAAATCGCCGCCTTCCTCGCCCCTGCTATATTATCCTTAATAATTCTCCCCGTACCAATGACTAAGATCTCTATCTGATCGGGTTCTTCACGGCTCAAGGCCATGGGAACACGAACGGCCAAACAGTAAAGTAAAATGACAAATAATAGGGATAAGACTCTGAAAAAAAGCCTCTTATTATTGATAAAAACCATGGAAAATCTCCTGTCAGATAAAATCCTTTATCCTTTCCTCAATTAAATTTCTCTGTTCCGGTCTCACCCAGATCATCTCCGGATCGGCCCTGAACCAGGTACGTTGTCTCTTTGAATACCTTCGCGTATCCCTCTGGATCCTGCGGATCGTTTCCTCCAGACTGTGAGCTCCTTCAAAGAATTCTATGACATGCCTGTAGCCTAAGGACTTCATCGCCTTCAGCTCACGTGAGTACCCCCTTTTCAACAGTGCCCTGGTCTCCTCTAAGAGCCCTGATTCAATCATGGACACACTCCGCCTGTTGATCCTTTCGTAGAGAAGATCCCTCTCCTGGCTCAGGCATATCTTCAGGGATAGATAGGACCTGTCTCTGAATCCGTGATCGTTGACAAGAGACGAGAGAGGCCTTTTGGTAAGGCCCATGATTTCAAGGGCGCGAATCACCCTTGTCCTGTCATTGGGATGAATCTTTTCTCCGGATTCGGGATCCATTTCTACAAGCCGTTTATGGAGAAACGCGGGACCCTGTTCGTCCCATTCGCGATTCAAATCCTCCCGTAGTTCAAAATCGACAGGTGGGCATTCAAGGAGACCGCCGAGCAGGGTCTTTATATAAAGGCCGGTGCCGCCTACAACAAAACAGGCATTTCCCCTTTGTATGATTCCTTCTATTACGGACTTTGCTAAAATACTATATCGAGAGGCATTAAAATCTTCATCCGGGTTGACCACATCGATCATGTGATGGGGAATCCCTTTTCTTTCCTCCATTGGAGGTTTGGCCGTACCCACATCCATTCCACGATAGACCTGCATGGAATCCGCGTTTACGATCTCTCCTCTAAATTTCAGGGCAAGATCAACGGCGAGGGAGCTCTTTCCGGAGGCCGTCGGTCCGGTTATCACGACCAGTTTTGGCCTTTTCTTCTGCATGGTTCATAATACCCTCTTGAACATTCTTTCAATTTCATTGTAGCTGAATTTCTTGAAAATAGGCCTTCCATGGGGGCAGTTTGTCGGAAGTTCCATCTTTTCCAATTGCTCAAGAAGCAGGGATATCTCATTTCGGGACATCCTTTTTCCGGCCCTGATCGCTCCATGGCATGACATGACGGCCAAAAACCTGTCAAGGGCCCTTTCATTCGTAAGGTCTTCCTCCTCTGTCAATACCGGGATCATATCAAGCAGGAAGCTCTCCCAGTCCATATTGACCAGGATTGAAGGGACAGATCTGAGCAAAAATGTGCTCCTTCCAAAGGGTTCAAGCACAAAACCCAGTTCGTTTAATTGATCCAGCTTTTCCTGCACCACCCTCCCCTCTTTGAGGGACAGTTCCAGTGTGCGCGGGATCAGAAAGGCCTGGCTCTCTATTTTAGAAGTCTTATAGGCCTTTTTCAGGGATTCATAAACGATCCTCTCATGGGCCGCATGCTGGTCAATGAGCAGAAGACCGTCCGCGGCTTCAAAAAGGAGATAGGTATCCTTTAACTGGCCGATCACCCGGGGGGTATCCTTAATGAGATATTCCTGTCCCGTCTCAACCGCTGCAGGCCGGGCATGTTCCCGTCCTTCATCCCTGTATTCCCAGGCCGGCTCGGCGACGCTTATTTTAACAGGCTTCCTCTTTTTTGCGGGTTCAACCGTTACGTATTCCGCGTCTGCGAAGGGCCTGAGCTGATCCCTCAGGGCGCCGTCAATGGTAGAAGAGATGAACCGGTAAATCAGCCTGCTATCGTGAAACCGGACTTCCTGTTTTGCCGGATGAACGTTAATATCCACGAGGGATGAATCGATTTCCAGAAAAACGATCGCCTGTGGATAGCGGCCTTTCATCAGACGCTGTCCATAGCCCTGCATAATAGAACGGATAACCAGCTTGTCTCTGATGTTCCTCTTGTTTATATAAACATACAGCCTGTCTCCCCTGGCCCTGCTGTAATCAGGGGGAGCCAGATAGGCCGTTACCCTCAGGCCGTCTTTTTCGTGGTGGGTATCTATAAGCGATAGGGCTATATCCCGTCCTAAAAGGGCCGAAAATCTGTTCATCTTGTTGTCTGCCGCCGGAAGATTCAATAATACCTTTTCAGCCGCGTCTAATCTCAGCCTGATTTGGGTAAAGGGCAGAACGATCCGCGACAGGGTATCGACAATATGCCCGGTCTCCGTGTTATCCGCCTTCATGAATTTTCTTCTCGCAGGGGTATTATAAAACAGGTCCCTGACCTCAACGGTGGTCCCGGCGGGTGCCCCTGTCTCATCAATGGATTCCAGTTCTCCTCCCGAGGCCCTCAGCCGATAACCGGACAACTGATCGGAAGGCCGTGATATGATTTCGAGGTGAGACACCGAACATATGCTTGGAAGGGCCTCTCCCCTGAACCCGAGACTCTTTACGGAAAACAGATCAGAGACCGTGCTGATCTTACTCGTAGCATGTCTCTCAAGGGACAGCAGCATGTCGTCCCGGTCCATACCCGCTCCATTGTCCCTCAACCTGATTCGTTTTTTGCCCCCTTCCTCAATCTGGATGTGTACATTATCCGCTCCCGCATCGATACTGTTATCGAGAAGTTCCCGGACAACGGAGGCAGGTCTTTCGATTACCTCTCCCGCCGCTATCTGATTCGCCACCTTTTCGGGAAGTATCTTTATCAGGCTCATGATCTTCTTAAAGCTCGAGGAGCTCCTGATCCACAGGGAACCGGTATACAGGCTGATGGTTATTGAGTAGTTTGGACATAATTCCGTTCTGACTGGCCAATCGCAGGTTATGGCTGCCGATCGGGTCATAATACAGGCACAGGGAAGAATCCGGAAAAGACAACAGATCCTTTACAAGCCTGAATGAGAGCTCGATCATAAAGGCAAGGTATTCATCGGAGATCCGGTAACGGTTGTTGTGGTGCGTCAAGGGGTCCTTGGGTAGATAATAGAGGTAATCGGAGATCTTCACGGTTTGTGTAAAGATATGCCTTTTGGCCCGTAACCCGTGTCTGCTCCTCCGTATCACGGATTTAAGCATCTTATCACAATCAAGCTGCTCCATGCTCAAAACGTCCCTGGCGATCCTCATGTACAGGGGACCCACAAACCTGTCCGCAACAGCCTCCGAATAGAGATGGCCGATCCGCTTCCAGACGGACAGACGGTGAATCAGATCAGGTACAAAGTAATTATGGGCGACCACATCGGCCGCGAGATGCGACAGGAATCCATAGGCATAGGCGGCTTCTCTCTCGTCGGACGCTTCTTTCAATAGCTGAAATCCGGTTTCCCAGTTATGGGAATGTCCTTCTTTCCATTTATTTCCTCTTCCGAGGAAAAAGTCCGCGGCCATGCTCCCATAAATGTATTCAAGAGAGTACGTTCCAATCATAGAGGCAATGGCCGGTAATATCTGCCCGATCCTGTCCAGAATCGTACAGGAAATAACGGTATGAATGGCCGGGCCCCAGGCCCACGCGCCCTTCGACAGGAAGAACTGGATAAAAAGAAAGATAAAAAGGGAAAATAGGATTTTTAATAGAAACATAATAATGAAATATACCTTTTCCGTCCGGACAATTCCGGACTACATGTTTTTAAGATCAAATACTATAACAGAGAACCGGGAATTAGACCAAGGATTATTTTTTTCACATGTTCATTGACTGTGAACTATGGGCGTGGTAGGTTCTGAGAGCCAAGACAGATAAAAAATATTGTAATCTCGGTAGGTTATTAGCTATCGAGACCCTACCCTCCTTTTTATAACCACTCCCTGGGGAGTTGATATGTATGAGTAATATCGGATATCGATTTAAGGAACATAAATTTTTTTAGGAGACTCCATGGGGAAAAAAGTAGACCTTAGTGAGAGAGGGATCGGTCACCGCCGGAGACTCAGGGAAAAATTTCTTGAAGGAGGCCTTGAAAGGTTTTCCGATGAAGAGGTTGTGGAATTTCTGCTCACTCTCGGGACACCCAGAAAGGACGTGCGAATACAAGCCAGAGAGGCCCTTCATAGGTTCGGAAGTCTTTCAAGTGTTCTCTCCGCACCCCTGGGTGAGCTAACCCAAATAAAGGGAATCGGCCCAAAAAACGCCCTTTATCTGAACCTTGCCCACCAGGTCGCGGGAAGATATTTGCGAGACAGGGCAAAGGGAAAGCAGTTTTTTGGATCTTCGAAGGCCGTTTTTGATTTCCTTTTCCACTCCATGCGGGATCTTAAAAGAGAGGTATTTAAGGTTCTTTTTCTTAACAGAAAGAACGAATTGATACTGGATCAGGATGTCTTTCTCGGAGGCCTGACCGGAAGCGCGGTATATCCAAGGGAGATTATGACCCTTGCCCTTGAAAACCGCGCCGCCGCCCTCGTATTTGTCCATAATCACCCTTCCGGAGATCCAAGCCCATCCTCGGAAGACCGAAAGCTCACCAGGGATCTGGTATGGTCTTCACAACTCCTGATGATCCAGGTCCTCGATCATCTTATCATCGGGAATAATACCTATTTCAGTTTCGCGGATGAAGGATTGATCAGGACCTTTACGGAAGAGTATGAACGAAGATCCGATCTTTCGATTAAACCTTGACACTTTTTGGAAAATCAGGACAATAGATCCATCATGCGAGAGTGGCGGAACTGGTAGACGCGCTGGATTTAGGATCCAGTGCCGCAGGGTGTGCGGGTTCGAGTCCCGCCTCTCGCACCATTCATAAAGATTTTCACGATCGAAGGATGTGGTTTTTATTAAGGAGATTTCGAATGAATAAGAAAAAATTCATACTTGCTTTAATTGCAGTTTTTTCTTTAAGTTTATCCGGCCCACCTTTATACACCATTGTATCAGCCGAAGAAAATGATATACAGCGACTTCAGCA
>CAYTUL010000226.1:0-6761 GCA_964441135.1 uncultured Desulfobacteraceae bacterium
TCCATAGGCACTGCAGGGGTCGGGACGCTTTTCGCCTCCCGGCAAGGACTCCATAAGGCCAGACTGGCCGGACAGGGCTTGGCGCCGGACCTGATTGACCGGCTGGCCGTGGTAGAGAGTTTCCAGTTTGTCCTATTCCTGGCCGCCCTCCTTTGCATGATCTCGATCCTGACATCATTGTTCACCGGAGGGCAATCGATTCCCGGGCCTAAGGGAATGAAAGCATCTTGACACGATGGCTTTTAAAAAGTAACCATTTTAGTCCTGACTACAGACAACGGACACTACCAAAATTTTTAATTGGAGGTTAAAGCATGTTCAAAGTTCGGTGCAAGCTCATGTCCTTCGAGGGCGACGAGGGGAGGTTCCCCTGTCATTTTAACTACCGGATCGGTGATGAGTTCTACTATGACGGCGTGTATTTCACGGGCAGGATATGTCCCGGTCTGTTTGCCTCCATGATGCCCGTCATCCACGGTGTCTATCTCTTGGGGCATAAATACAGTGAAAACGTGATGTACAGATATCGCGGTCATGATGCGAGGGATCCCGCCATGGAGAAATATGACGGTACCGGCTTTCGTCCGGTAACCGGTTCCAATGGAGACAAGCCCGGTAAGATAGGAGAAGTCATGACCCGGGACCCCGCAACGGGAAGGGCAAGGGGGGCCCATTTTTTATGTGGCGACGACAGGATCCTGGCTCATTTCGCCTGTGAACCGGTTGACATTAGTGACAGTGAATATGCCCAGCCCTTTTATCGAAAGGAGATCGCTATTCTTGATAAGATCGTGGCCGAACCCGGAATCGAAATAACCCGGATCCTCGAAAGATTCACGGAGTTTGAGAGGGCTGGGATCGGCCCCATACTCACTCCCGTCCTGTTGGATGTAATGTTGGAGGCGCTTGAGGATATGAAATATATCGAGATCCGGGATAGAAAAGCCTATGCAACGGGAAAAGAGGTTCCGAGCAGGCCCGTTATCGGATGAGGGGTCCTTTATCGGACTTTTCGAGACGATGCATTCCCATCCCCAATGAGACCTCCCCTAATCTGCTCCGCCAGGCTGTTCCTGCCGGTTTTTCATCCGGCTGAGCATCTGAGCAACGGATTGACCGCCGGGTGCCGTGGCAAAAGGATTGATCTTCCACAAATCCTCCCAGGCCTGGATGGCCCCCTTTTCATCTCCCAAGTCGTGCAACAGCACAATCCCTTTATTCATTCGTGAGATTTCGTGCCTGGGATCTGCCTCAATGGCCCTGTCAAAGGCCTTGATTGCCTCCCGGGGTTTCCCCAGACGACGATACATAATCCCCATATCCGTCCATACATTGGCGTTGTTCGGCTGGAGCTCCACTGCTTTCTTATAAGCCTCGATGGATTTCGCATATTGATCGGAATCAAAGTAGGTGTCTCCCAGATTGATCCACGCGGTCACGTTCGCCGGATCTGTTGACACCTCGCGTTCAAGGGATCGAATCCTGCTCAAGAGGCCCCTATCAACAGATGTCCCCGCCGTAATCGGTTGTCCCGGGATACTCGAGTCCGATCGAAACACACCGAATACGGCACCACCGAAAAATCCTACCGCGAGCGCCAGGAAGGATACCAGGTAGAGGGTTTTCTTCTTAACGTATTCACCTCGATTTTGTATTGCCTTTTTTCCCATTCATCCTCTCCTGTTCTTTCCCGGATATTTTCTTCTGACATTAAAAGATGTTTATGCTATCATAATTGCGAACTTTCAGACTGTCCATGACGGATTGCACCCAAACGTTGTCGGTATAAATACACCGGAATTTAACGAAGGCCGCGGCGATGTGAATCCGTAAACGGCGGGTTCCTGTCCAATTAAACTAATGATTCATAAATTCACGTCAAGGCAGCAGAGAAGAATTGGAAGAGAATTTTTGATGACCATGCCTTTTCTCATCCTCACGTTCTGGCTATGCGTTTCCGTCGTTTATGCCGGGGATTCACGCGTTGAGCACGATCTCCATGTTGAAATCATCCCGGATGAACACAAGTTAAACGGTGTCGATTATATGGAAATAGAGACACGCGGCCGTGAGACCCTCGATTTTCTGCTGGCAGAGAGGGCAGGCCGGGTCCATGTAGAAGTGAATGGGGCTCCCGGGGAATTCACGCGGCAAAAAAAATTATTAAAAGTGCACCTCAAACAGGAAGACAGAAGAAATAGGGTTCGTGTCACCGTCCGGTATAGCGGCATTTTTAATGATCCCGTCCCGGTTCGCCCTTTAAATACGGACAATCCCGGCTTCGGCGTCAGCGCAACGATATCCGAAACCGGCAGCTTCCTGTCCGCGGGATCCCGCTGGTACCCGGAGTTGAAGGAAAGCCGCGCCCTATATAATCTGAGTTTGAGCGCACCTTCGGGCATGATCGCCGTGACCGCCGGTCGTTCTCTGGGTTCTTTGACGGAAAAAGGCCGGACGGTCTCTAAATGGAAAGTGGATTATCCCGTGGAAGGCCTCTCCTTATCCGTGGCGGCCTATATCCTTCAGGAAAAAAAGGTGGGGAACGTCACGGCCGCGACCTATTTCCTGTCTCCCGCCCCCAGGCTGTCCAGGACATATCTGGACGCGACGGCCCGGTATCTATCTTTCTACTCAGATCTTTTCGGCCCCTATACCTTCAGTAAGTTCGCGGTCGTCGAAAATTTTTTCCCTACCGGTTACGGTTTTCCGTCCTATACGCTGCTTGGCGGCACGGTTCTTCGGCTTCCCTTTATCATCGATACCAGCCTGGGTCATGAAATCGCCCACAGTTGGTGGGGAAACGGGGTATTCGTGGAGGTTGACGGCGGTGATTGGAGCGAGGGCCTTACAACCTATGTGTCGGACTATTTGAACCGGGAAAAAAAATCGGAAGCTGCAGCCAGGGAATACCGGCTGCAGGTCCTGCGCAATTATTCCACCCTGGTAAATCCGCAAAATGATTTCGAGCTGGACCGTTTTACCGGCCGGTATGACCCTGTCACCCAAACCATCGGTTACGGAAAGGGGGCCATGGTGTTCCATATGCTCCGAAAAATGATAGGTGAACGGGCCTTCTGGGGAACCCTCCGGGATATATACCGCCGCAGGCTTTTTAAACTCACATCCTGGACCGATCTGCGCAAGGCCTTTGAAAAAGGCTCCAATAGGTCCTTAAAGACCTTCTTTGACCAGTGGGTTCATCGCAAAGGGGCCCCGCGCTTTTCCCTCGAGGGAGCCCATGTGGAACGTTCGGGAGGGATATGGAGCATCACGGGTCATATCAAGCAGAAAAAACCCTATTTCACGTTTCCATTGAAACTGACGCTGGAAAGCGGCGGTCAGAAGCTCTACAAAACGATAGAAGTCACGGCCGGAGATGTGACCTCCTTTGAAATGGACAGCCGTCATCCCCCCCAAAGGCTTATATTGGATAAAGAGGTGGATATCATGAGATGGCTTCATGCCGGGGAAATCCCGCCTTCCATAAACTCGCTTAAAGGCTCCGCCTCCGTGCTGTTTGTGATATCGAACATCAAAGACCCTGCACTGATGGAGGCGGCCCGAATCCTCGCCCTTTCATTGGGTTTGAAGAACTATCAATTCGTGGCCGAAGATCGTATAAGTGTTTCTCGGCTCCGGAAAGAGGACCTTTGCATAATCGGTCTCCCGAAGAGAAAAGAGCTTCTCCGGCGGTTGCCGGGTCAGTTGGAGATACATCACGGGGCTTTTTCCCTGAATGGAAGGTCCTATGACGGGAATTCGGATGTTTTTTTCGGGGTCTTCGTCCACCCCTACGCGGAAAATCGCGTCGCGGGACTTTTCTGGCCGCTTTCCCCGGATGAGGGACAGGCTGTGGCCCGTAAGATTACCCACTACGGGACATACAGCTATCTCCTGTTTCATGAGGGGCGAAATCAGGATAAAGGAATCTGGGACATTGAGGAATCCCCCATGATCTATCAATGGAATGGTAAAAAATCCACTAATCCTAATCCGGCCTAAAAGACCGGGTTTCAACCATCAAATGAACTTCAGGGAGAACCGGACTCATGAAAAAGATAATTTTAGTCTTCATTATGTTCATGCTTTTTACGGCTTATTCGGAAAGGGCAGCCTGGTTAAGCCGGCCTCTGTTCGATTTAAATAACGAAAAAAGGACTACCTTAGGGGACATTCTCCCTGATCTCAAGAAAAGCCGGATTATTCTGGTCGGGGAACATCACGGGACGGAGAGCCATCATCAGGCCCAGCTAACGGTCATCCGGGCATTGTACGAAGCCGGTGCGAACGTGGCCATAGGTCTGGAGATGTTCAGGCATGACAGCCAGCAGGCCCTGAACCGTTGGGTATCGGGAGATATGGAAGAAAAGGAATTTCAGGAAATTTACCGGGATAATTGGAATTTTTCATGGGATCTCTATGGTATGATCTTCAAATATGCCAGGGAGAAAAAGATGCCCATGATAGGACTCAATATTTCCAGTGACATACCCCGGCAGGTATCCCGTGAAGGATTTCAGTCGCTTGCAAAAGATGAAAGGGGCCAGCTTTCGGACGTCGTATGCAGGGTTGACAAGGAATACATGGACTTCATCAGGAAGGCCTATGGGGAGCACGCCCACGGGAAAATGAAATTCACTTATTTTTGCGAAGCCCAGTTGGTCTGGGATAATATCATGGCCATCAACGCGCTGAACTATATAAAGGCCAACCCGGAGGCCCTGGTGGTCATTTTAACGGGGACGGGTCACGCTCGCAAAGCGGCAATTCCACACCAGATAGAAAAACGCTCCCCCCTGCCCTACAGGGTCATCCTGCCCGAGGTGCCCGGCGTCCTGGATCCCCGGTCCGTCACGAAAAAGGATGCCGATTATCTGATGCTGGATTTGTAAACAAAACGTAAACCAATGGAATACTTTGGCCTGTATTACCTCCTTAAGCCTTGCGCCCTGAGCCTTACGCCCTTTTACTTAAAATCCGTCTCCTTCAACGGCAGGATCTTCTCCCCGATGGTATAGACTAATAAAAACCCTGCAAATATTCCAAGGATAAGAAAACTTTCCATCAACGTCGGCATATAGGAAGGAAGCCCTTCCTTGATATTCGGGTAAACCTGGCCCGCGACTATAAAGTCGTAGCGCATCACGAAGGCCCCCACAAGGACCATCACGGATCCTGAAAGCACGCCTCCGAGTTTCTTTTTACTGACTGCATACAGGAGAATGAAAGCGGGAATGACATACATGAATCCGACTTCGAATATCCAGAAGGCCGGGCTAAAGGGCCCCTTTAACAGAAGAAGCACCGCCCCCCGGCTTGCGGGATTGAAAAGACCGGAAACCAGACGGTAACTCGTAAGCACAAAACCCACGGCCAGGAGAACAGCGAGCACCTGGGACATCTCCAGGATAAGTTTCCTGACCCAGGGAAGCATCTTTTCCCTCCTCACCCCGTAAGAGATAATGGTCACCGTTAGGAGGAGGGCGTAGCCGGTGAAGAGCGCGGAAATGAGAAAGTAAACGGGGTAATAGGCACCGTACCACAGGGCACGGGATTCCGTATGGGCGAATACCGAACCCAGCATGGTCAGCGCGGCAACCCCCGTTATGAAGGCCAGGGCGCCAAGGAGCCTGGGCAGACCGGGATGATCCAGGATCCGTGTCATACGGGATCCGTATAAAAAGGGGCCGATAGGTGATTCGGACAACAGCCGGCCCAGCAGGGACTCCCTGTCCTCCTTAAGTGCGAAAAGCCTGTAGACGGACATCAACAAACCCTCCGTCTGCTCAGACCTTTTTATCAGATCGGGACGAATGAGAAGCCACAATTCCAGTACCACGAACACCACATAGATATTATAGAGGGTGCCCATCCAGGAAATGGCCGACTGGAAGTTCGGGCTTATGATGTTATAGATGAGAACCCTTTCCGGCCGGCCCAGGTGAAAAAGGATGAAATTAAGCCCGAACAGGATGCTTACCAGGGATAGAAAGCCGATCCGCTTGGCCATCCTCTCATAGCGGTGCAGGCCGAAAACGGTGCCCAATGCGTTGATAATACAGAGGCCTGAACCGGCAACCACAAGCCAGGTATAGGCCGAGACCAGGGTGACCCATGGGATCAGGCTTGAAAACTCCAGGATCTCCATAGTCATAACGAGTGATGCGACCAAGGCATAGGCCCCCAACAAAATCATGGCCACAAGGATGCTGATCCATACATAGAATCCAGGAGATCTCTCCGCGTCCTCCGAGAGGATGCCGGGACCCTTTAGGGCCATGGACAAGGCCCGGTGGCTGAGCCAGTCGGCGGGCAAAGAGGGCAAGATGAATTGAATAAACTTCCAGGCAAAGAAGGCGGAGGCAGTCCCGAAAAGGATCACGACCCAGAAAAAAACAGGTATATAGCTGTGAAAGATGTCCCAAAGGGCCCCGGCTCCCACAAAGGCGGGGATAATCAGGATGATCCCGATTCCGATAATTCTGAAAATGTCCATGATATTTACCTAAAATGAGCGGGCCCGGGTTCCCCGTTCAAGGTTCAACGGTTGTAAAGACATTGATCTACAATCTTTGTGTAGTGTCCGTTGTTTGTTGTCCGTTGTCTGTAGTCAGGATTAAAATGGCTACTTTTTCAGTTCGTTGCGATGACTTACAGTTCTAACAACCTTGCTACATAACGTATTTAAATCACTCATACAACGGACCATTGACAACAGACAACGGACATTACCCCCCCGCCGTCATGGATCTTCTCTATCC
>CAYTUL010000227.1:0-6758 GCA_964441135.1 uncultured Desulfobacteraceae bacterium
TTTCTGGATGGAGCCTTCAGCCGTCAGCGGTCAGCAGTCAGCCAAGTCTTTGTCAATGCACCCAAGCTCGTTATTTTATTACAATCATCATGCCAAACAGGGTATGAAAATATAGGGAATTGCAGAAGGATTTTGAATATTGGTTAAATTGGGAATCCAGGCCGTTCTTGAGGAATATGTGCGGCATATAAAGATATCAAAAGCACAAAAGAATAGATTAAAAAATAAGATTTAGTAATTCAATTATCAGAAAAATGATGTTAAAAGGATGAAATATCCTGAACTTTTTACACATGTCAAATCTTGATGGGATGAAGACATAAAAAAGTGGCATTCATAAGATGGAAATGAGTATATCCGGTAAAAAAACCGGGATACAGAATCCATTCTTGTAAGACATCTCGATCGCTCATGTGATAATAAAATCAAAGGGCGCACATTTTTTTGTGCATTTGTGCATAGGCTCAGAATTTCAACCAGGGATAAATTATGGATTTTAAATGCATCGTCAAGGTAAAATAGGACCCAATCGATATTTAACAAAGAAGAGACAAGTAATTTTGTCCACATTTTCTATTTTCAGGCACTAAAATAGATTAGATTCATGTGTTTTAAAAATATCAACCCAAATCATTGGGGCTGCAGAGCAAGTGTTGACTATGGTTTTCAAGGTAGTGCATTAAAAAAAGTGCAAAGCATGCACATAATAATGTGCACGAATGATATCGTTTTTTCTTCCTGATCGTCTCAAGAGATCCTCTGATCAAGTAATTATAGGTCTTTGGATTTTTCTTGAATGCCAAGAAGCGTAATAAAACAAAGGCCTTGGCCGAGTGTTCGAAACTTGCCCATTAATACTTTGGCAGGTGCAATATATTTGGAGTTTTGGCATGGATATTGACAAGAGAAAAAGGTAATAGATTATAGAGGGGACATATTAAAGGGGGGAGGCTGCATAATGAAGGTAAAATTGAGCCAATTTTTGCAGTGGAGATTTAATATATTCCTGTACCTGACATTAGGTTGGAATCTTGCAAAATTATACATATTTTTTCTCGGAAATATCTATTTTCTGTTCAAGCAAAAGGAAAAAAGGGCTATCAGCAAGGCCGTATCCGATGTGATTCACAGAACAGATAAGAACATAAATATCGATAATCTAAAAAAAGAGGTATTCAAGGGGATACTCTGTCATTATTATGAAAAGCTATATATGGCCTTTGAAGAGAAAAATAAGGCGATCCGGTTTCTTAACCGCAATATTTCAAGCAATGACCTGGTTGTGTTACGGCGGTGTATGTTAAAGGGAAACGGGGTAATCGCGATAACAGGGCATTATGGAGCTATAGAATATATCCCGACACTGCTCGCGATTAACGGTTTTGATGTCTCCATGATAGCCAAGTTCAAGACAAGCCAGTTAAAGAAGAAGGTATTTTCCCAGGCTGAAAAATATCATATAAAACTCATCGACGGCGAGCAAACAGGCAAGGTCCTGAAAACCGCGGTCGCAGAGCTGAAAAAGAACCGGGTTCTTATTACCCAGTGCGATGAAATTGAGGAATGGAGGCCCTCTCAGAAGAGAAAAACCAGCTTTTTAGGCCAGGATACGGGTCTTGACAGGACAATTAATGTTATACAAAAAAGGACGAAAGCCGAGGTTGTCTTTGGTATCATACACAGGTATAATCTCGATGATTATAGGCTTATGATTTATTCTTACAAGGACATGATAAAAATGATTGCCGAAGAGAGTCCTTCATCGGTCGGAGAGACTGTATTAAAGGTCCTTGAACAATTTATTTATTACCATCCTGAACAATGGTATCAATGGAAAAAATATTCCGAGTTTTCTACCCCCGCTATTTCGATCACGAGAAATCATAAAACCATCAATCTATCTTTTTTACGGCCTGTGTTTGAGAAAATATCTTGATGATGTTTTGCAATAACATACCGGAACGGAGCCTCTCGTGATATTACTCATCGAACCGGTCTCAAAAAATACGGACATGTATGTCCCGGCCTATCCATTGCCTATCATGGAGATAGCGGGTTTTGTCAAATCACATATCCCTGAAATCGATATTGAAGTCATTTCCATCCCCATGGATTACGGGCTGCCTCTCAATAAAAGCGGCAGGGAAAAGGTATACGGGGAGCTAATTCGTGAATTTATTGAAATCCGACCCAAAGGAGTGGGTATTTCCTGTACCGCTATTGATCAGGCGGGAGAAACCATACATTTATGTGAACGAATAAAGGAAACGGACCCGGATATTTTTATTTTTTTAGGAGGCTATTTCCCTACAATCTATCATGAGGAGATATTATCAAGGACGTCCGCAGTGGACCTGATCGTGATTGGCGAGGGAGAAATCCCATCCCTGAAGATCATCGAGAATCTGGAAAAGGGCAAAGATCCCAGACGCGAAGATATCCCGAATCTCGCCTGGACAATGGATGGTCAGGTCTATAAAACAAGGCGGGAATGGGGTTTCGACCTCAATGGAAAGGCGATCCTTAACCTCGGATTATTAAGACATCCAAAGGCCTATGATATCCTTCCCTATTCCTTTAGCAGGGGTTGCCCCTTTCATTGCAATTTCTGCATGGAAGATCTGATACGGCCGGTCCGGAAAGAGGTCCCTTCCGAGATAATCCAAAGGGATTTAGTGAACCTCTCCAATCAATGCAATACCCGAAATCTGCTCATCAGCGACGCCCTCTTCAGGTCATTTGACCTTTTTCCTGCACTTCGGTCCCTGGGGTTTCAAGTCAATTTTGAGACACGATGTGACGTGTTTGATCCTTCCCTGATCCAGGATATCGCGGACGTCATAGGCATGCTGGCCCTCGGATTTGAATCGGCAAGTTATGATACCCTAAAAAGAATGAATAAGGTAAAGGACAGAGCACACTATCAGAAATATATATCCAATGCAGAGGCTATTTTCAGGGCGGCCGTGAGAAATGACATACCGGTCATGGTCTTCATGATAGCGGGATATCCAGGCGACACCGTGGGAGATCTTGAAATGAGCCTCGCTTTTTCGAAAAAGCTGGCACAGGAGAGCGGTACCGGAGGCCATGTCTTTAAAATCGGCGAATGCAGGGCCTATCCAAAGACAAAAATATATGATTTCGCTGTCTCGTCGCCTGATGTTGTTTTTGATGATGACGGGGTCTTCGGACAGAATATCATAAGACAGGCATCAAAGGAGTTACATTTTGAGACCACACTGGCCTATATGAAAGAGATATTTGGCCTGTCCCATTATACGGATAAGTTAAAATCGACCCTCCATGAGTTTATGCCTTTTTTCAGACTCCCCTCCCAAGCGTTGACGGATGAAATGATTCCTGATAGCTGTTATATGGATAATAAGAGGGACATTTTCAAGGTACATGGAGAAAATCTTGATGTATTCAGGGGGTTGTTGTCTGAGATCAGTGAAAAATACAAAGAGGGGCTGTCCAAAGAGAGAAGCGAGCGGATATTGAAATTTTAGATCACGAAGAAAGGTCTGATTCATCGGCCATGGAGAAAGAGACAAGCTGTGTAAATACAAGAGCCGTTCTTGATTACCTGAAAAAATTTCATCACGGGGATCTATCGAATCTATTCGAGGACCTTGACCCTGAAATAGATTGTCTACCGGATCCTGAAGCGTTCCTGATGGACCCCAACAACTGGGTCTCATGCAGGGTAGCAACCGAATTATACAAGAGGGCAAGAATAATCTGCGATGACGAAATGGTGGCCTTTAACATTGCCAGACACGCCGTGGAAAACGCGTCCATGGGTTATACGCAGGGCATCATCGTAAAGGCATTCTGGTCTACAAAAACAGGGTTGAAAAACGTTCAAAAAATCAATGATAAATTGAACCGGAGTAAGAGGGTGGAGCTTTGTGAAATCAAAAGGAATGAAGCTCTGGTTCGATTGCACTGGAATCCCCATATGGGCATAACAAAAGATCTTTGCCTCGTAAATCAAGGGACCTATATGTACATGCCGAGGATCTGGGGAGGGAAGCCTTTTACATTAGAGGAGAGATGCTGTTACTTTGAGGGCGCTCCGTTCTGCGAATATCATCTTAAGTGGCCTGCCAAGAACAGGCTCCACGAAGTCTATTCACGTTTTTTCTCGTCAAAATCCGTTCTTTCGGAAACAATAAAAGAAATGGAGGAAGACAAAAAAATAATTGAGCTGAAATATGAGGAGGTAAAGAAACTTAATTTAGAGCTGAATCAAAAAATCAAACAGCTTCAGGCCATTCAGGACACTGGAAAGGCTATCCTTTCAGTCCTGGATTTAGAAAAGCTTTTGACGGTTATTATGAATACCCTTTCCAACGTATGCCGGATTCGAAACGCGATTATCTTCCTTGTAAATGAAAGGGAGAAATATCTGGAGTATCTTTATGCCTCCGGTTTTAACGGGATTACTCCGGAAAAGGTAAAAAATTTCCGGGTACCGCTTCATCAGGTAAATAGCACACTGGTCAGGGTTACAAATACCGGTAAACCGGAATATATACCCGACACATCCAACCCGAGTTCAATAAATGAGAATAATTCTCTCGATCACAGGTGTATGACCTCCATGTATATCGTACCCCTGATCACCAGATCAAAGGTGATAGGTGTCATGGTGACAGATGCCGTGGATGATTCCGGCATCCCCCCGGAAACCAGGGAGACACTCGAGGTCTTCGCACCCCAGATCGCTATTGCCATTGAGAACGCGAGGCTTTACAACAGGCTCCAGGAGCAGATGCAGGAGCTTAAAAGATCCCACATATTGTTAAGCAGGGCCGAGAAGTTCTCTTTCATGGGAAACCTGGCCGCAAGATTAGCCCATGAGATCAAGAACCCCATGACCGCCATAGGGACCTTTATCCAGATGCTTCCCCATCAATACAAGGACGAAGAATACAAAGGGAATTTTTATTCTGTCGCCCTTGAAGAGACAAACAGGGTTAATAATCTGATATCTGAATTACTGGACCTGGTCAACGCGAAAGAAAGCCGGTTTGAGAAATGCGATCTCCACGGATTGATAGACAAGATGATTCTCCTCATTTCGGCCAAAAGCAATTTGAAAAAGATCCGTTTCATCCGTCGATTTGATCCATGCATCGGGCAGGCATGGTTCGATAGCGAGAAAATGAAGCAGGTTTTTTTGAATTTACTCTCAAACGCAGTGGAATCCGCCCCCGAGAAGGGCGTGATCGAAATAATGACTAGGGCCTTTAACGAGAAAGAGAACAGCAAGGGTATTCATATCGAGGTGAAAGATAATGGAGAAGGAATACCGCCATCCGTGATTAATAAGATATTTGATCCCTATTTCACCACGAAACATAAGAGTAAGATGCATAGCGGCACGGGGCTCGGACTCTTTATCGCCCATCAGAACATGCGGGACCACGGCGGAACTATCGAAGTACAGAGCCAGGAGGGAAATGGCACCACATTTATCCTGACTTTGCCTAATGATCCTCCTTAGTGCCTATCCATAAATCAAAGATAGCGAATCCGAAGGCCTTCAATTCCGGACGAGTGCTACCCGGTGAATCGGTTCTATCTTCATAGGAAAAGCAGCGGGAGATGGAAAAAGAGGTTAATTGCATTAATTCCAAGGCCATTATTGAATACCTCAAGGTTAAAAACAACGGGGATTATTCAGACCTGATAGGGAACCTTCACCCTGAGATCGACTCCCTTGAAGACCCCGTCGCCTTTTTAACCGATACAAAGAACTGGATTTCGACTTCTGTGGTAATCGAGCTTTTCGAGAGGGTAAAGTCCATATTTCAGGATGATAATGTGGCCTACAAGATAGCAAGATTTGTTATTGAGAATCCATCCATCGATCATACCCATATACAATTCGTCAAATCCTTCTGGTCCTATAAAAGGGCCTTGAAAAGCTTACAGAAGATCAATGATCAATGGAACAGAAGTAAAAGAGTGGAGTTGTTGAGGATTAAAAAGAATCTCGCCGTTGTGCGGCTGCACTGGAACCCTGATATGAAAATATCAAAGGATCTGTGCATATTTAATCAAGGGTACTATACTTTTATGCCGATGATCTGGGGGGGGAAACCCTTAACCTTCAGGGAGGAATGCTGCTATTTTGAAGGAGCGCCCTATTGCGAATATCATCTGAGGTATCCTTCGCTGAACCGGTTCTATGAGCTGACCTCAAGGCTTTTTACACCCAAGGCCATTCTGATGGAAACCATTGAGGAGATGGAGGCCGAGAAGAAGATCGTCGAAGAGCAGTATGAAGAAGTCAACCGATTAAATATGGAGTTGAATAAAAAGATTAGACAGCTTATGGCGGCCCAGGACACGGCAAAGGCGATCCTGTCGATCCTGGACCTGGAACAACTACTGACCGTTATCATGAACATCCTTTCCGAGATCTGTAAAATGGACCGCGCCATTATAATGCTCGTTAACGAAAAGGAGGGTTATCTGGAATATATATATGGCACGGGCTTTTATGGAGGTGTTCCCGACGAGATAAAAAACTACAGGATCGATTTAAATCGAGTCAGCAATATTCTGGTAAGGGTTACCAATACAGGTCATTCGGAATATATACCCAGAGTGGAGGAATCGAGCCTGAGAAAAGAGAACATTATTCTATCCTATGGAAAACCATCCTCCGTTTACGTGGTACCCCTTATAACTCGATCAAAGGTTATCGGTGTAATCGGAACGGACGCCGTTGGTGACCAAGG
>CAYTUL010000228.1:0-6754 GCA_964441135.1 uncultured Desulfobacteraceae bacterium
GGTCTACTTCGGGGGTATTGATGAGAGTATTCAGCATTGTCGGGATCATGTTGGTGATGGTCACGCCTTCCTGCTGAATAAGCGAGAGTATTAAAGGGGGATCAAATTTCGGGACAAGAGTATGCTTCCCACCCACCCAGGTGATAGCAAAGGTGGCCCAGGCATCGGCAAGATGAAACAGGGGTGCCGCGTGAATCCAGTTATCGCGATCATCAAGCTTGAATTCGGCTATGGCGGTGAGGGCATGGGAGCAGACGTTTCTATGAGAAAGCATGACCCCCTTGGGTTGACCCGTGGTTCCGCTCGTGTAGTATAGATGGGCGATGTCATCGTCGGAATGGGCGGGGACCGCAGGTGTGCCCCCTGTTCCAGTCTCTATAATTCCCTCATAGTCATAGGAGCCCGGCGGGATCTTTCCGTCAGGACCTGTCCATATGACATGGTTTAAATCCCCTTCAACATCGAGGACTTGTTCCAGGATCCTTTTAAACTCCCAGGCTGCAATTATTAATCGCGCCCCTGAATCCTTCAGGATAAAGGCCAGTTCGAAGGGTGAAAGCCTGAAATTGAGGGGGACGACTATGGCGCCTAATTGCGCTACAGCAAAATAGATTTCCAGATATTCATGACTGTTCCGGTCGAGGATCGCGACACGGTCACCTTTAGCGATACCCAAAGATTTTAGAGAACTGGCCAACCGATAGATACGTTCCCCGAAATAACCGTATGTGAAGCGCTTCCTGCCGGAGACGATCGCCTCTTTATCGGCGTGCAGACTGACCGCCTTTTCTAAAATAAAAGGGATATCCATGAGTGATCAATAAACAAAGTCACCATAAGGATCAGGCGATCCCGAGCTTAAATTTCAAAGAACGCAGCGTGTTTTTCATAAGCATGGTTATGGTCATGGGACCCACGCCCCCTGGCACGGGCGTTATATATCCCGCAATCTCCTTGGCCGCGTCAAAATCCACATCGCCGCGAAGAATCGCCACCTTTTTCCCGGTTTTTTCACTTATCTTTTCGCCGACACGATTTACACCTACATCGATAACGCAGGAACCGGGTTTTATCCATTCAGGCTTCACGAGGCCGGGTACACCCGCGGCAACGATTAATATATCCGCTCTTTTGCAGTGAAAGGCAAGATCCTTGGTCCTTGTATGCACAATGGTTACCGTCGAATTGGCACCGGGAGCTTTTTGCAACATCATGTTAGCGATGGGTTTGCCTACAATATTGGAACGGCCGACAACGACCACTTCAGCACCACTGGTCTCCACACCGGAACGTACGATCATCTCCTGAATACCAGCGGGGGTGCATGGGGCAAATTTTACCTCAGACCCACCGATCATGAGCCGACCGACGTTTACAGGATGAAAGCCGTCCACATCCTTATCAGGATCTATGGCGTTAAGCACCTTTTTTTCGTCAATATGTTTGGGCAGCGGGAGCTGGACCAGGATTCCATGGATGGAGTCATCCTTATTATATTGATCGATCAGGGCCAAAAGATCCTCCTCAGAGACATCTTCAGACTGGTTGTCCTGAATTTCTTTGAAGCCAAGGCGATTGGCCGTCTTGATCTTTAGAGTAACGTATGAAATCGATGCAGGATTCTCCCCTACCAGAATGGTCACCAAACCGGGGACGGTACCGTGCTCTTCCTTTATTTTCTTGACTTCCTCCTCGATCTCATTAAGGATTTCTTCTCTTATTTCAGTTCCTTTAATAAGTTTCGCGGTCATCATTCTTCTCCTTTCCTTAAATATTCAAGACGCAAGTATGGTGGAACCATGATCTAAATAAAGAGATAACGCTGGTGAATAATAGCCCCTTATCCTGGTTGCGAAATCGTCCCCATGGATTTCGAGATTATTCCTTCATTCATACTAATATATTGACCGGCCGATTCAAAGGCTCGGGTATGATGAAACAGGAATTTTACAGGTGTAGATAACACAAAGAATGCCGTATATCAAATACTAAATACTTGGAGCGAGACCGTTGATTCCGCTCAAAGCCTTTCCAGCAACCTCGCATGGATGTTGTCAAAGGAGCCGTTAGACATCACCAGAATGATATCACCTTTTCTTGCGATTCTGACTATTGCATCAATAAGGTGATCTGTATCGGCACTGTAAATAGCCTTTAAGCCCCTTTTCCCCAGAGACTCTACCAGTTTCTGAGAAGAAAATCTTTCCCCTGGCGGAACTTTCTCCATCATCGGTGGCTCTGGAATAAATATCATGTCGGCTTCGTCAAACACCTCGCTGTATCTCTGTTGAAAGACATTCCGGCGACTTGAATTGGATCTTGGCTCAAAGGCTGCTATCAGTCGACGATCCTTGTACTTTTTCTTGACAGCCCGAATGGTCTTTTCGACTGCCGTTGGGTGATGGGCGAAGTCATCCAGAATCAGGATTCCCCTTTTTTCACCCTTTATCTCCTGCCTTCTCTTAACGCCCAAAAAGCCACTGAGGGCCTCGGCTAACACGGATGGGTCGACCTTCAGATACTGGGAGAGGACCACGACCGACAGAATATTGGAAATGTTGTGATCACCATAAAGGGGGGTGGATAGAGAAATGTATTGCTTTCTTGCCCTGAGGACCTTAAATTTTGTAATGCCCTTCTCGAGGAAAATATCAACAGCCCTCCATTCGGCTTCCCTATTTAATCCATAAGTAACGACAGGACATCCAGACCTCGTCGATTCGGCGATAACGATAGGATCATCCGCATTCACGATCAGGAGCCCATTGGAAGGAATAATATGGATTAATCGACGAAAGCTTTCTATTACGTGATCCAGGTCCCTGAAAATATCCGCGTGATCAAATTCGATACTTGTTAGAACGGTAATCCAAGGATCGTAGTGCAAGAATTTAGGCCCCTTATCAAAAAAAGCGGTATCATATTCATCTCCTTCGACAACGAAAAAGGGACCTGTCCCTAATTTGAAATTTTTCTGGAAATTATTGAGTATGCCACCTATCATAAAACCGGGGTCCATACCTGCCTTTTCGAGGATCCATGATGCAAGGGCCGATGTAGTAGTCTTTCCATGGGTTCCTGCGACCACAATAGATTTCTTCCCTTTCATTGCGAAAATCCTTAAGGCCTGCGGCAGAGAGAGATAGGGAATATGAAGCCTGGAGAGCTGACGGGCTTCCGGGTTGTTTCTTGTGATCACATTGCCTACAATGACCAGATCGGGTCTGGGAGTGAGGTTTCCGGGTGAATATCCCTTGAGGACAGGAATGGAGAGATCCTCCAAGAAGCGGTCCATGGGCGGATATACATTCTCATCGGAACCAATAACACCGTATCCCTGGTGTTTCAGTATTCCGGCGAGCGAGGCCATTCCCGTTCCGCAAATTCCCATAAGATAAATATTCTTTGGATCGGAAGGGGCCTTGTTAAGGGATGCGGACAGAAGAGGGGGCTGTAAATTATTTTTTTTTGAATTCATGTCAAAAATAAATTGCTATTATTCTAATTAGAATATATAATAAAAAATTTTAATATGATAGACTTTAAGGGTTTCTGTTAGGGGGCCCTTATCGGTCCCATTAGGACGATAAAACTGTCCATGATCAGGAGTTAAGCCATGTCAAAAGTATGTGAAATTTGTGGAAAAGGACCCCGTGTGGGATATAATATAAGCCATGCCCATAACAAGACCAAAAAAAGATGGTATCCAAACCTTCAGCGGGTAAGGACTTTCGAAAACGGCCAGTCTAAAAGGATCCGTGTCTGCACCAATTGTATCAAATCGGGACGGATCGCCAAATAGTCCTTTTCAGTCCCGGCCTCACAGGGGTTACATTAATATCTCTTCATTACCGGGAGAGCGCTCGCTACAAGGAGAAACATTGTGAATGCGGCCGCTCCCAAGGTGTTTATATCCTCTCCACAATCAAGACTTCCTTTAATTTCTTAATGGCCCCCATAATATCTTCAAGCTGTCTGTAATCCTCAACTTCTATGGAAAAATAGGAGATACCCTTTCTGTCCATCGTTGTTTTGACCTCGGCCTGGATGATATTCGCATCTCTCTGTGCCATGATGGAGCTGATATCTGCGAGAATTCCTTTCTTATCAATTGATGTCACCTTTAATCTGGCTAAATAATGATCCTCATCAGAGGGTTCCCAAAGAACTTCAACGACCCGTTCCGGGTCCGCATCAAGTATATGCCTGCAGTTGTATTTATGAATCGTGACACCCCGTCCCCGGGTTATAAAGCCTATAACGTGTTCCCCTGGTAATGGATGGCAGCAGTTTGCAAAACGGACCAGCATGTCATCAAGACCCTTGACCTTTATTCCCCGGGTGCTTTTCTTTCGCGTCAGCCGTGAAACCATCTTGCTTACAATGCCTGCCGGTTTACCCTCCTCGCCACCCAGCCGGGGTTTAAGTCGTCCAATGATCTGGTTGGCGGATATCTTTCCATATCCGACATTGGCAAGCAGATCCTGGACGGAATGTAGGGAGAAATCCTTCGCTATTGCCGCGATCTGTTCATTCTTTGTGATATTTGGAAGGTTAAGATGGGATTGTTCAAAAGCCTTTTCCAGTATACTCCTGCCGAGGGCTATGCTTTCGTCCCTTTCCTGGTTTTTTATCCATTGCCGGATCTTGGTCTTCGCGCGAGGGGTTTTCACAAAATCAAGCCAGTCCTTGCGGGGATGCTGCCTGCTGGAGGTAACGATCTCCACGATATCACCGTTTCTGAGCTTGTATCTTAAGGGAACCATCCTGCCGTTTATTTTGGATCCCGCGCATTTTTCTCCAATTTCGGAATGGATGCTATAAGCAAAGTCAACGGGTGTTGCGCCTTTCGGGAATTCTTTGACCTCACCTTTCGGAGTGAACACATAAACCTCGTTGGGAAAGAGGTCCATTTGAACCGTCTCCATGAATTCCTTGGGATCATGGAGGCTCTTTTGCCATTCTAATAGCTGATTCAACCATGCGAACTGTTTCTGATCACTATCTCCGGACAGGCCTTCTTTATACTTCCAGTGAGCGGCGATCCCTCCTTCGGCCACCTTGTCCATTTCCCAGGTGCGTATCTGGATCTCCATTCGCTGCCCATAGGGGCCTATGACCGTCGTGTGCAGGGATTGATACATGTTGGCTTTGGGCAATGATATATAATCCTTAAACCTTCCGGGAACAGGTTTCCACATGGAATGGATAATCCCAAGCACCTCATAGCATTCCTTTAACGTGTTGACGATGGCTCGAAAGGCAATAAGATCATAGACCTGATCTACGCTGAGGTTCTGGTCCCTCATCTTGCAGTATATGCTGTAAAAGTGTTTATGCCTTCCTTTTATAGTCGCTTCGATATTGTATTCCTTGATCTTTCCGGAAAGGAGTTCTATTACCTCTTTGATAAATTTCTCCCTTTCCCCGCGTCTCTCGGCTATTCCGGTCTTGATCTTTTCGTAGATCTCCGGTTCGAGGTAGAACAGAGCCAGATCCTCAAGATCTGATTTTAGCCAGTAAATTCCCATCCTGCCGGCCAGGGGAGCATATATGTCGAGGGTTTCCCTTGCGATAGACGTCTGTCTTTCAGGGACATGGTAGCCGAGGGTACGCATATTGTGCAGTCTGTCAGCGAGTTTTACCATGATAACGCGTATATCAGTTGTCATGGCAAGGATCATCTTGCGCATATTTTCAGCCTGTCTTTCTTCGCTGCTGTTGAACTGCATCTTGCTGATTTTGGTGACACCGTCTACGATATTGGCCGTCTCCTTTCCAAAAAGGCGTTCAATTTCCGAAAGTTCCGTGTCAGTGTCCTCGATCGTATCATGAAGAAGTCCTGCTACGACACTGATGACATCCATTTTCATGACGGTAAGGAGATAGGCCACTTCGAGGGGGTGTGACAGGTAGGGTAAACCCGAGAGTCTCACCTGACCTTGATGGACCTTGGCGGAATAGACATAGGCCTTCTCTACCATGGTTATGTCGGCCGTGGGATTATAGCTGAGTAGATTGGATGTGATATCATTTAGTCGTATCATGAAGTTCTTTAACTTTGTTCTCTATTATGAACGCGGCATCCCCAAGCAATATGAGTGAGCTCTCGGATTCCGAGCGTACCTTCATCTCGATCTGTCCATTTTTAAGGTGCCGGGTTCCAATCGTGATTCGTAGAGGCGTACCCAGGATATCAGCGTCCTTGAATTTGAAACCCGCCCGTAAATCCCTGTCATCGAGCAGAACATCGAGGCCCCTATTCAACAGCCTGTCGTATAATTTTTCAGAGGTATTCACCACTTTTTCTTCATTCATTTGAAGGGGCAGGATTACCACTTCAAAGGGGGCTATAGGGATTGGAAATATAATACCGTCCTTATCATGATTCTGCTCGATAGCGGCCGCGACGGTTCTGGTCACCCCTATACCGTAACATCCCATCACAATAGGTCTTTCCCTCCCGTTTTCGTCTAAAAACATTGCCCCCATCGCCTCACTATATTTGGTTCCTAATTTGAATATATGACCCACTTCGATACCCCGGCCAAAACGTATTTCAGAACCGCATCTCGGGCATGAATCTTCTGGGGTAATAAAACGAAGATCACCGAAGAGATCAACATGGAAATCTCTCCCGAGGTTCATGTTTCGAAAATGGATATCCTTCCTGTTTCCACCGGTCACGAAATTCTTCATGTCCTTGAGGGCATGATCCGCAATAATTTTTATTTTCAGACCGGCAGGCCCTGCG
>CAYTUL010000229.1:0-6753 GCA_964441135.1 uncultured Desulfobacteraceae bacterium
GGACTGCAGAATACGCGGAGCGCCTAAAAAAGAGGCCATGGCTGAAGATAGAGTGGCGGCTATGACCCCGGCGTTTACCAGGAACCCCAGGAGGGCGACCCTTTTCATGGCGCCATAATCCGTAATCAGGACGTTCCCCGGCAAAACGGCCGCGAACAGGACCGCCGAGCCGAAGTAGATCACAATGGATATCCCGACCGCGAGAAAGGTTCCCAGGGGCAGGCTCCTGCCGGGATCCTTCAGATCTCCCGACATGCTTACGCCCTGCGTGAAACCGGTCACGGCAGGAAAAAAGATCGCGAAGAGGATCCAGAAGCCAGGGCCCTTGGCAGGGGCGGCCCAGTTCTGCAGGAGGATGTCCGTGTCCCATCGGATAATGCCCCCCGCGAAGAATGAGATGAGGGCCGCTGTGAGCAAGCCCATAACGACATACTGAAATCGCGTGCTCCAGTCCGCGCCCAACCAGGCGAAGATAAAAAGAAACAATGTCGCGAAGGAGGCTATAACCTGTGGCATGACTTCCGGGGAATCCGCGAACATGGCGGAGACCGCTTCGCCGAAACCGATGCAGTAAAACCCGATGGAGATGGACTGGGCTAAAAAGAGGACCACCCCTATGGAACCCCCGAATTCCGCGCCTAAGGTCCTGGAAATGATATAATAGGGACCACCCACTTTGACCCGGAGATTTGTGGAAATGGCAGCCAGGGATATGGTGCTCAGGATCGATATGATATTGGCCAGACCGATGATGAGGAGGGCCCGCCCCAGACCGGCGCTCCCTACGACATACCCTAATCGCATGAAGAGAATAATTCCGAGTATGGTCAGGATACTTGGAGTGAAAACGCCGGAAAATGTACTCAGAGTACCCCTTGACATTTCGGGTTTGTTCTTATTATGAACCGTATCTGCATTCATTTTCATTTGATCGTTATAGATCACACCTTGATCACGGAGTCTTCCGTTCCATAGGAATTGGGTAGATACTTTTCGGCTTTCCAGTCGTTCTCCCAGTGCTTGCCGTCGAGCAGGTATTTATACCGGTAATCATTACCGGCTTCCAACGAAATCGTGAGACTCCACCTCCCGTCTTTTCGCTTTTTCATGGGATGAGCATCTGGATTCCAATGATTGAATTCACCGCACAGGGAGACCTTTTTAGCGTCTATTTCCCGAGGGAGATCAAAGGTGATCCTGCAGATGGCTCCGGTCTTTGAATAGTGTTTGATCGGCATCATTGCACCCCTTTCATAAAAAATTTACTTGGAAGTCTGGACTATTGGAATGGCTAATGATTGAGTTGTATCCTGTGAATGACCCATCAACTCCCTAAAGACATTTGAAACCTCTATGGATTTAAATCCGCATCCATTCTTTTTTTCTTTTTATCCGGCTTTTCTCTGTGCCTGGCCAGCCTGAGCTTGATTTTTTCCTGATAGCCCTTAACGGCGGAAAAGGCGAATAAATATCCTATCACGGCAATAGGCAGGCCGATTATAATACCGCCTAATATCATTGCCCACAGGGTTTCCGGTGCTCTTTGAAACAAAGCGGTAAAAGAATGTATAACGAGCCCGCTTGGGGAACCGGGGTGCTTTTCATGCCCGAGAAGGTTTAACCCGAGTAAATAGGTAACGCTATAAAGAATAGGGGCTGTCACAGGATTTGAAATCCAGACCCCTATGGCAGCGGAGATTTTATTCCAACTGAAGAGGGCAGCAAAAAATACCGCGATAATCGTATGGAATCCTATTGCGGGCGATAATCCTATAAAGAGACCCAGGGCGAAGCCAAAAGCAATTTTCCGCGGCTCATCTTGTATTTTGATAAATCGCCTGTAAAACTTTCTAAGGATTAGGGATATTTTAACGGTTAATTTTTTTTTATTCCTAAACTTTCTATTTTTTTTCATCAATTATCAAGAATTAAACATGGGAACCAATATTTACCTTCTCCCTCCTTCAGGATTTAATGGGTTGTCATTCTTGCCTTCAATGCCGATACTCAGGGGTCTGGTATGGTCCCCCGCAAGATAAAGAGTCTGGGTCGGGAACGCGAAATCGATTCCCTCTTCATTAAAACGGCGGAGGACCTCTTTATTAAATTTCTCTGAAAAGGAGACGTAATTCCAGTAATCGGGGGGATGATACCAGTAGATAATCATAATATTCAAGGAATCGGAGTTAAAATCATTAAAATACACGCGAGGGGGAAAATTCTCGTTCATCCCTTCATGATTATCTAAAATCTCTTTAAGGATCTCCAGGGCGAGATCTACTTTTTCGGGGGGTGTGTCGTAGGTAATCGTCAGATTCAATAAACGCCTGATATAGGGGCGTTTCCCGATATTTTGAATCGTCTTGTTCGCGAGTTCGCCGTTGGGTACCGTGATGAGATGACCTTCTAAAGTTCGTATTTTGGTTGATCGAAGTCCCACTTCCTCTACGGGTCCGTCATGGCCGTCAATGACGACCCGGTCTCCTATCTCAAAGGGTTTGTCCGTAAACAAGATTATTGATCCAAAGAAATTCTTCACGGAATCCTGCGCAGCAAGGGCGATAGCCAGCCCGCCGATTCCGAGGCCGGCAATGATGGAAGTTATAGGTTTATCGCTCAGGATCTGGGCGATCTGAACCATAACCAGTATGACAACCGTGACGCGAAGACTCTTTCTGAGGATCGGGACCATCATATCATCGAGTTTACTCTCGGTTTTTATTGCTACCCTCGTCAGCCATACGCTCGGGACTTCGGCTAACCAATAGAAAAAATAACCGATACCAATGGTTAACAGTATGGCTCTCAGGGTGTTTGATATCTCGGCAATTTTATCTTGCAGTTTGAGGATAGTCAGGGCGATGGCAATCCCGAAGGAGGCAAATAAAAAAATGGCTCCACGCCCGAGGGCGGTTAATGTTGTCGCGGTTATTATTCTTCCCTGGCCTTCGAATCTCGCCCCGGATTGCTCTAACAAATATTTGGCGAGTCTTCCGACCAGGAGTGAAATAAGAATAACTCCGAATAGCGCCATGATCCGCCATAAACTATTGCCCATTATTTCGAAATGAATAAACGCTTCCATGATCATCAACTCCTATATGGATAGGATATAATACCCGCTACATCCGGCCCATTCATTCTTCGGCTGCGGCCTCGGATTGATATTACGGCTCTGCCCTTCCGCGACCGGATCGTCTATATCTGACCCTTTTTTTTGCGATGTATGGAGTAGCTTTTGAGCAGCCATCCCGCCAGAATGCCTATGGCCAAGAGAATAAACATGAGCAGGACACGTGACATCGCGATTGTCCAGAACAGAATCCTGATCTCCACGATTGAGGCGTTTTGAATAATAAAAATAACTATGAGGCCGATTATGACAAGACCTATTATAAGTTTATAATGCATTCAATTTCTCCTTCCAGGTCATTTTGAACCCACACCAAACCATGGGAATGAGAATGGAAATATACCCTGTCCTGGGCAGTATTCATTTGATGTAAAAAAACCTGTCCTTTAGGCCGGGTTAGGATTATCCGGCTGTGCGTGAGGACGCATATCCGGTATGATATTCTTTTCAAGGAGATATTCATTGGAGGCGCAGGGCACAGGGCGCAAGGCGCAAGTAAAAACCTTAAAAAAGGATTTTGAATTTGAATTCAACCCTGTGCCTTGAGCCTTATGCCTTGGGCCTCATATTCATACCTTCTTTCACTATAAAACTCCTTTGGGGTCAAAGCAAGGCCACGTCCTTTGGGCGTGGATTCTTTAGCCGTTGAAGCCCTTGAACCCGGAACCGTGAACCACACAACCCGGGTTATAATATCGAAAGTTCTATAAGAGGCAGAATCCGTTCCACTTCAGCGTTGTGACAGAGCTCGGTGCCGGGTGTCCGGGCGGTCGCAGTCCCGGCGGCACAGGCGAGACGAACGCATTCCATGAGATCTCCGCCCCTGGAATGGGCTAATGTGAATCCCGCTACTACCGAATCCCCTGCGCCCACGGCACTTTCAACTTGAACAGGGGGCGCAACGGCCCTGATTGCCTGTTCCTTTGAAAAAAGGATGATTCCCTCTTTACCCCTGGAGACAAGGATATACTGTATGCCTCTCCGGCAGATTTCCTCGCATGCGGCTATAATTTCAACCTCATCCTTCAGTGCCCTGTTCACAAGCCTGCGGAGTTCATGGATATTCGGCTTGATTCCCGTGGGCTTATAGGCAATGGATTCCTTAAGTACTTCCCCGTCGGCGTCAAGAAAGATAAAGGCCCCTTTCTTTTTTCCCGCGAGGATTAATTGTCCATACAGGTTGGGGCTGACTCCGCGAGGCAGGCTCCCGCTCATAACCAGATAGTCCATATCCTTTATCTGGAGTATGTGCTGATAGAACTGTCCGATTTCCGTTGCGTTCACCTCGGGACCAGCCGCGCTGATCACGAACTGGCGGCCGGAATCTCCTTCCCTTAGAATGATATTCGTGCGGGTCTCCTGGGAAATCTTTATAAAATCGGTCATGACACCCGCATTTATGAGAAGCCCTTCCAGGTGCAGCCCATCGTAGCCTCCAATAAGGCCGAGGGCCACGCTGTCTCCTCCCAATTCCTTTATGACCCTGCTCACATCAATGCCTTTGCCCGCGGCATAAAAGGTCTCATCAAGTATGCGTGCCGTGTCATCCTCGATAAGACGTTCCACCGTTACGGCCCGGTCAAGAGCGGGGTTCAGAGTTACCGTGTAGATCATCGAAGTTCTCCTTCCCGGAAGTATAATAAGGAGTATTACCTCTTTATGACCAGCACGGGTCTTTTGGATTTCCGTATAACCTTTTCCGACACGGACCCAAGGAACATCTCTTCCAGGTTGCTTTTACCGTGGGAGCCGATAACAATAACAGACACATCCTCTTCTTTTTCAGCCTTAAGTATCTCTCTTACGGGAAAACCCGTCTGAAGCAGGCTTTTGACTTGGAAGCCGCTCTTTTTCAGACGATCTTCTACCTCCGAGAGCTGTTTCCTGGCCTGCTCCTTTATCTGGGTTTCCATCTCAATGGAGTTTATTCCCGCAGACTGGTCGATGGCCTGAAACCCCCGTTGATCAATCACATGGAGCAGGATAACGGTCTCCGCACCGCCTTCTTTTAACTTGTTGATATAATCGAGCGCCATCGAAGAAACATCAGAAAAATCCGTAGGATACAAAATTTTTTTAAACATATTTCAATCCTCCTTTGTTCCCATTTTTAACCATGTTCACTCTCTTCAAGAGATATGGTAATATGTTTTTACTACATTCAATATCAATCCATGGAATCTATGCTGAAATTTGACAATCTCGTAAAAAGTCCCGGAAGCAACTACTGGATTCCCGCCTTCTCGGGAATGACAAAAAATGTGGTTTTTGACTTTTTACGGATTTATTAAATTTGGGTAGTATCCGTTGTTTGTTGTCCGTTGTCTGTAGTCAGGACTAAAATGGCTCCTTTTTCAGTTCGTTGCGATGAATTACAGTTCAAACAACTTTGGTACATAAGGTATTTAAATAATTTATACAATAGACAACTGACAACTGACAACGGACACTACCTGAATTTGAGAGATTAAATATTTCTTTATGTGAAATGTAAAGAAAATATTCCAGTATGAGGGGGTTTTATTATGGAAAAACATCTGCTTTTGGCCGTCAGCGATCAAAAGAGCGCCATGCACGGCGTCCGGTTTGTAGAGCATTTTTTTTCGAATAAAGAGGATATAAAAATCACCCTTTTTTTCACCGCTCCCAGGCCTTTGAATGATTGGGATAAGGACCGGGACCCTGACGCTGTAGGGCAAAACAAAAAATTAGCCATGCAGTATGAAAGCAGGGGACGCAGGGCAATGGAAGCCGCCAGGAAAGACCTGATAAAAACGGGTTTTCAAGATAGTAACGTGAACAATAAGCTGCAGATCCGTCAAATCTCCAAGGTGATGGATCTGATATATGAGGGAGAAAAGGGGCTCTATGACGCGGTTATCCTCGGCCGAAGGGGGCTGTCATGGCTTGAAGAGGCTTTTGAGGACAGCGTAAGCAAAGGACTGTTAGATAAAAAGTGCCAGTTCCCCTGCTGGATGTGCCGGGGATTTGACAGGGATCTACAGAATGTGCTGGTTTGCGCGGACGGCTCGGAGGCCGCCTACAGGATGATGGATCATGTAGGTTTCATACTCGAAAAGGAGCGGGAGCAGACAGTCACCCTATTACTTGTGACGGGGAAAAAGGAGAAGGACAGTGTAGAAGAGATTCTATACAGAAGCGAGGAAAACCTTACGGCGAGTGGTTTCCCTGCGGAGCTCATCAGCAGGAAAACGGTTGTCTCGAACAATGCGGCCGACGCGATCATAAAAGTAGCCCGGGAGGGCCGGTTCGCGGTCGTGGCCATGGGACGCAGGAGCGCTGAACAGGGCTTTTTACAGAAACTGTTTACGGGTTCCGTAAGTTCCCGGTTATTCCGGGAGCTGGAAAAGGCGTCCCTGTGGATATGTCATTAGGTCGAACCGATGAGAGCGGTAACGCCTTTCCGGACAATCATGACCGCTATTGCGGCAAGAAGAAGACTTGCTATTTTAGAAATAGCTTTTGCCCCCGAATTTCCCAGGAGGCGATTTATCCCGCCACCAAAGTAGAATAGAACACCGGCGATAAATATATTAATGATAACAGCCAAGGCCGTGGGAATGAATCCGTGTTCGTTCATTAAAAGGATGGATGTGGTC
>CAYTUL010000230.1:0-6730 GCA_964441135.1 uncultured Desulfobacteraceae bacterium
CCCTCAGATTTACCCAGTCCTCTTTCATCAGGAATAACGTAGACGTAGCCCCTCGACACAAAGAAGTCTATATCGCCGGCCTCAACATTATGATCGAAAACCCATGAAGTAACGGGTTGTGGCGGTATTCTAACTGATTGACAATCCTTTCCATAACCTGACAATGCCAAGAGAGCCGGGAAACTGCCGGACGTGTCAGGTCGAAATATGTCCGTAGCCAACTTGATGTTATCACGCATGGGGACATAAATATCCCTTTCCTCTTTTACACCATATGAGGGTTTTGATAGATTTTGGATGTTTTTTAGATATTTAGCCTTCCAATAGGGGGGAAATTTTAATCCTATTGCCTTAAGTGATTCCCGAATCTCTGATTCTTGCATATCTAATTACCTCCTTATTAGCTGGAATCTATGTTTTAGTTCGCATCATACTATATCGATTAAAATGACGCTTGAGAGCGGACTAGGTGATCACTCCGTCACCTTTGAGGGCGACTCTTGTGCGAGAATGGCGCTTGCACTCAAATCGTGCTCGCAGAACCTGACGTGATCCCATCATGTTTAATGATGAAAATTTTTAAATAGTTTGTGAATTCTTTTGATTTTAAAAAAAGGGATAAATATGTCAAGAAAAATTTAGAAAACAGTCTATGATATAATATTCAGGTGCCGGGCCTACCCGACCACCATCCAGCTTCAACAGCTAATTGAATCAATGCATTCATGTATCGATTCTCCTATCGGACCCATGAGTATTTTATTTCTATACTCGAGGACCCGAACGATATGATACTGACAATGGCATATGTTATATGATAATTTACGAAATCTACTCACTGCTCCATTCTTTTTATCGATGTTGTGGTAAAAACTCGATATTGGGAGAAGCATCGTAAAAACATGAATACGACGCAATGTATGGACCTGAACAAGATTGAAAAGCAATTATACCAATCGGCGAAGCCCTTTCTCTCCGTTATGGACAATGATTCACATACGCTGGATGTTCTGGAACTGGCATTCAGACTCCTATCCGGGGAGGGCGGTGAAAGGAACATTATTATCCCTGCGGCCATATTGCACGATGTGGGATGGAGTGAGGTACCTGAGAAAATACGTTTGGAGGCCCGTTCTCCGACCAGGGATATTCGTCTTGCGAGAATACATGAACTAGAAGGTTTAAAGATAGCGAAAAACCTCCTTGATAAAGCGTCAAATAAGGATCTCCCGGTTGTCGAAATCCTTAAAATCATAGATGGTCATGACACAAGGAAAGAGGCCATTTCGCTCAATGATAAAATCCTCAGGGACGCCGACAAATTGTCGAGGTATTCCGCGCTCTTTTGGGATATCACTGAATGGTTGGAGACAGATCCTCAAACGCTGTACAAAGGCCTCGAATCGATGGCAGGTAAATGGTTTTACCTGACACTGTCAAAAGACATAGCTCATGAGAAACTTATTCAAAGACGGGAAGAAATCAAAGGAAGAAGACTATTAACCGGAGTCAAAAAGTAGCTCAGGACCAAGTGGTAAAAAGTGGGCCGACATTGGAAATAAACATCCCTTTGCACTTTCGAGCAAAGGAATATATCAGACTATGGAATAAATGAGTCTAAAACTTGATAATGCTCCGCATTTTCTCATGGAATTTCCTGCAGAGATTCCGGTTTGGTAGAATTTAGGGTAGTGGGGTCTTTAAAAGGTGGAACATTATTGAAGCCCTTATCCCGGGAAATCCTCTCTCAGAATGAAACTACTCCTCATAAACTCAATGATGAAGTAATTAAATCATATCAAAGGAAAAAATATATATTTATTGTAATCACATCGCATTCCTGTTCCAGGGAGTTCATACCATGATAGTCCAGCAACAAGACTCTCAGCTCAGGATCTCTGGTATCGGTCTCAATCTGTTCCTGAATAATATATTTTCTAAAAGATATATGAATTTGATGGTGGATCAGGGTTATCGAGTTGGATTGACAACCCTCTCATTTGGGCGTAAGGAGGTGGATAACCAATCCGGAAAATGACCTGAAACAGGAGGTTTATTCATGGGAATACGAATGAAGGTCCTCTCGGGATTCTTGATCCTGACGTGTATGCTTTTTTTGGCCGGCGGGTGGTCCATATATGAATTGAACAGCATCGGCACATCGGTCCAGGCACTGTTAGATGACAACTACAGGAGTATTAATGCCGCGAGAATAATGACCGAAGCCCTCGAGAGAGAAGACAGCGCGATTTTATTGCTCCAGTCAGGGAACTGGAATGAAGGCCGGAAGATCATTGAATCCGCAGACCGATCATTTCAGCAGGGATTCCGGATCGCCCGGGAGAATATCACGATCGCGGGAGAAAAAGCACATATTGAAAAGATCGAAACCGCCTACAGGACCTTTAAGAATATATGGATCAAGCCGATCGTGGGGACAAACAGCGAGAGGAATCTGGACTGGTACTTCAACGAGGTTCACCCGCGATTTCTGGGTGTGAAATCGGATGTTGAAAAATTGATGTCCGAGAATGACAGGGTAATGTACCAGACCGCCTCCAATCTGAAAAACAGGGCACACCGGGCCGTCATGCCCGGGGTCGTGGCCATACTTGCAGCGCTGATTTTTTCCTTCCTTTTCAATTATTTTGTGAATTACTACCTGGTAGGGCCAATTATCCGGATCACGACCGGTATTCAGGCATTAATCAAAAACGGGGAACCATTTCACGTGAATATCGAAACGGAAGACGAGTTAGGTTCATTGACCGCTTCAATCCGGGAACTTGCAGAGCGCTAATAGGAACGAGACAGAAGAATGCGACCTCACATCATTTTCAGATACACCGGCCTCATCCTGTTGTTCAACGGGATTTTTCTTATCATTTCATGCCTGATTTCAGCCATTTGTTCAGATTCGGCCTTTATGCCTCTCTTCTACAGTGCTATTATTTCAACACTTTTCGGGATTTTTCCTCTCATATTCGTTCCGCCGGCCACGGATATTAGTAATAAGGAGGGCTTTACCATCGTTGTGTCAAGCTGGCTTCTGTCCTGTCTCATCGGACTTATACCCTACATCCTGTGGGGCGGTGAATTCACGTTCACCAATGCTTGGTTTGAAAGCGTGTCCGGATTTACCACAACGGGTTCTTCGATACTGACGAATGTCGAGGCACTGCCGGCCGGTTTGTTATTCTGGAGGGCTTCAACCCACTGGATCGGCGGCATCGGCATCATCATATTCGCCCTGTCCGTCCTGCCATCCATGTGCAGGACCGGGATGGTCCTCTATCGCACGGAGATTTCGCCCCTTGCCACGGAGAATTTCCATTTCAGGACCAGGAAGACCCTGAAAATCTTAGTCACAGTCTATGTGGGCCTAACCCTGGCCGAGACCATCGGACTCCTTTTTTGCGGGATGAGTTTATTCGATGCCCTGACCCATTCCTTTGCCACCATTGCTACGGGCGGTTTTTCAACAAGGAATTCCAGCATAGCCTATTTCCAGAGCGTCCCCGTCGAGGCCGTCGTGATATTCTTCATGGTCTTGTCCGGCCTTCATTTTGGACTCCTGTTTAACGCTATTCGAGGCGGGATATCCGATCTCTGGAAATCTCCCATTGTACGATATTATATCCTCGCCCTCCTCGCGGGCGTACTCATCATAACGCTCGCCATCCACGGCGGCCGCTATCCCGGCTGGGGTGAATCATTTCGTTACGCGGCATTTCAGCTTATTTCTTTAGGGACATCCACGGGATTCGCCACTGCCGACACCACCGGATGGCCTCCCTTCACGCAGCTTCTTTTAATCTTTTTCACCCTTCAATGCGCCTGTGCGGGATCCACATCAGGTGGCATCAAGACGGACCGGATTCTATTATTCTGGAAAGGCCTGTTGAAGAGGATAATAAAGGCAAGGCATCCCCACGCGGTGATCGTGCCGAAGATAGGGGATCTGAATGTTGACAGCGAGATGTTAGAGGTCGGGTTGCTCTATATCGCCCTCTACATGGGAGTCGTTTTCGTGTCCAGCCTGATCCTTACGGCGATGGGGGTCGATATCCTGTCGGCCTTTTCCGGCTCGGCCGCGGCAATGGGGAACGTGGGGCCCGGCTTCGGGATAGTGGGCTCCCTGGATAATTACAGCCTGATACCGGATGCAGGGAAATGGGTCCTGACCCTCACCATGCTGTTGGGCAGGCTGGAAATATTCGCGCTCATCCTGTTTGTCACGATACGGTCGTGGAAATGATCGACTAAGGTCCCCGGGATCATCATCCCTACAGGTTCCACGGGACGTGGCTTCCGAAAAGAAACCGGATCCTATGTTTTCCTGAACCCTGAACACCCGCCTTCGCAGACGTACCCGATACGGCGCGGCGAAGGCCTGAAACCTATATCAAACAATGCGTCGTTCCAATGGCAAAGCATTTGAACCCTGAACATGTTCAGAGAACATGAATTTCTACGTTGTATTAAAATTTCATGTTGCATTATTAAAAAGGAAGGATCTATACTTCGGACACTCAATCTCCATGGGATGCATTTCAAACAGGAAAGGCCATGGCTTTCCGGGGAAAGGAATAGGTTTCGGACCGCTATCAAACTTACAGCCGGACCTTTGACGGGCCCTGGGTTTATAAGATTAATGGGGGTAATGGATATGACGGATACCAAACTACAGGAGATCATCGATACAATAAAAAAACATGGCGTTGAAAGCGGAGAGGAGACCTCCCGCCAGCTTATCGAAGAGGCAAATCAAAAAGCCGGCGAGATCCTTGCGAAGGCCCAAGCCGACGCTGAGGCGATCGTAGCGAAGGCAAATGATGAAGCGGAAAGGGGCCTTAGGCAGCTCCACTCTTCCCTGGAGATCGCGGCCTCCCAGTTGCTGACCGACCTCAAAAGGGCGATTGAAGAAAATCTCATTACCCTTCCTATGAAGAAAAAAATTTCCGGAGGCCTGGAGGATGTTAACTTCCTGAAAGAGCTCATGACTACCTGTATCCGGGAATATATGAGGCAACGGGAACATACCGACCTGAGCGTTCTGGTCTCGGGGGAAATGCAGGAAAAGCTTGAAGGCTTTGCCATGGAGTTGATCCGTTCTCTCCCGGGAAAATGTGAAGGGGACCGGCTTGCCCTGGAAATAAAGAGCGACGGGGTTGCCTTTGGTTTCATCATCGGCACGAATGACGGGGTGGTGAGGCTGGATTTTACGGATGAGGCCTTTCTGGAGCTTTTTCTCAGGTACCTGTCGCCCCGCTTCCATGGTCTATTCAAGACCGTCGATATAAAGGAGCTCGGCAAAAGATGAAGTATTATTTCCTCGTCTCTTTCCTGCCTGATATTCAGATGGATGACAGGAAGATCAGGATTCGCCTTTCGGATCTTATAGATGAGAAATACCAGTTTACTGAAAGGGACTGGGCCGAAATCGAGCTGATTCTGCTGGAAGGCGATCTCCTTCAGATCGAACGGCTATGGTCAGACAAAGAGGTGGAAGTGGAATACAGCCTCTATGGACGGGATTTCTGGAAGGAGCAGATACGGTCTCCCAGAGAGATCCCGGAATTCCTTGAAGAGACCTTTGAGGTCTACATAGCGGAAGGCCCGTCACCCGGGCTGGTGGAACGGATGTATAACGCCTATTACAATTATGCCACAGAACATAATAGCGCCAGTCCTTTTCTAAGGGCCTATCTCCACCTTGAAAAGGATTTACGAAACATTATCGCGGCTCTCCGGGCGAGGAGAAAAGGACTTTTACCGTCAGATCATATCCTCGGGGAGGACGAATTGGTTGAAATCCTCAGCCGCAGCACATCCGAGGACTTTGGTCTGGTCTCTGAATACCCCTGGATTGAGCGGCTGATCCGGGCCCGTGGGCCGCTGGAAGTAGAAGAAACCGCCCAGGAGATCATCTGGAACACGATCGACCAGATGACCGGGCATATGGATTTTCAATTCGACGCGGTCTTAGCCTATCTATTAAAGCTCTATATCCTGGAGCGAAACCTTGCCCTGAGCGAGGAGAGAGGCATGGAAATCGTCAGGCAATTGGAGGAATAGGAATATGTCACACGCTTTGGGAAAAATCCTGGCGGGATACGGCAATATGCTCACCGCTTCTTTTGATACAGATGTCAGGCAGAATGAGGTGGCTTTCGTGATCACGGGCGAGAGCAGGTTGAAATGCGAGGTCATTCGGGTAAGGGATAATCTTTGTGACATGCAGGCCTTTGAGGATACGCGGGGCGTTAGGGTGGGAGACAGGGTTGAATTCACGAAGGATCTCCTTGTGGCGGAATTAGGTCCCGGCCTATTAGGCCAGATCTATGACGGTCTCCAGAATCCTCTCCCCCAATTAGCCGCCCAATGCGGCCTCTTCCTTAAGAGGGGGGTCTATCTGGAAGGTCTCGACCGCCGGGTGGAATGGGAGTTCACGCCCATGATCAAAGAGGGGGATCGAGTGGAGGCCGGGGATGTGTTAGGTACAGTGCCTGAAGGCATCTTCACCCACAAGGTCTTCGTGCCCTTCAACTTTATAGGCCATGCCGAGGTGAAGGAGGTGGCCGGCAGGGGTGCCTATACCGTTGAGCATGTCATCGCCCGGGTGGAGGATGAGACGGGCAAGAGTCACGACCTCACCATGATCCAGGAATGGCCAATCAAGATCGCCCTCCGACAATATAAGCAGCGTCTTCTGCCCGTGGAACCGCTG
>CAYTUL010000231.1:0-6728 GCA_964441135.1 uncultured Desulfobacteraceae bacterium
GACACCCGCATTCCTCCACGGCCAGGAGGCCGTGGCTTCCTGCGGAGGCGGGTGACGGGGATACATTGTTCGGTGTATTTTGATAAAACTTCACCTCGGGTATGGGATATTAAGGGATAGAAAAGTTATATAAAACGACCGCACGAATTGAAGAAAAAGGATAAAAACCAGACAGAAAAACGGGGTATAACGGGAGGAATTTCCGATAAGTCAATATACGGGCAGGAAGTCATTTTTTTGACGAATTCATGGCCATGGGCCTAATGAGTCGGCGATTCATGAACACGCACGGATTCTCTTTCGAAAAGCTCAAGGATCCTTTTCCTGACGGACTCCGGGGATTTCATGGAGCAGGGCTCGCGATGAAGAACCTGATAATAGGTCTGATCACTGTTCCCTATCTCTCGCAATAGAAGCCGGGGGGTAACCCTCCCGTTCACACGAAAATGCCCGTTTTCTCTTCCTGAAAAAACAGAGACGTTAAAGCTGTAGAGTCCTTCCCCGCTAATATATTTTAGAGCACCTGCAAGACCCTGCAAAAAAGGGTCCATATCCTCATCCTTTAACTCCAATAGGGAACTGTGATCTGAGAAGATGCACCAGATATCGGGAAATGCGCCATGGGGAGCAAAAGCCATGGTCCAGAAAGTCGAACCAATATATTTAAGATAACGTTCTCCTGACTCCCGCTCTGCTGCTATATAATCCTCCCAGAAGGTTCGACCGTTTTCCAGGTAATATTTCTGGCTGGCTTCCATTTGAACTCTTACCTGACGGGTAGGGATCACACCGCAATTTACCTGCAGATGGGGGTGAATGATACTCGATCCCGCCGGAGGCATGTAGTTCCAGTTGATATTGAAAAAATTGACCTCTGAATCTCTTCGGGCAACCTGTCTGATGAAATGGAGGGCTGCCCCAAATGCGTCTTTCATTATTTCCGGCGTGAAGTCTTCCATGGCAATGAAATGCTCTCTGGTCATGACACAAACACCGGTATAACGGTCGAGGGGTAACAGATTTGGGAATAGCGTCGCTCCTCCCACACGCACCCTTCCTTCTGGAATAATTTCTTTAGGGTATGAGGTGGCTGAATTCTCAATGGATTCGGGACAAAAAGGGCATTTCATCTCTTTTGATCTTTTTATTAATTCCATAAAATCGGGCTTTTCGATGGGCCGGTAGGCCAGATCGAATATTCGTGTCGTTTGTCCGGTAAGGGGATCATAGCGTATCTCCAGCGGTATCTCGTCAAGAACAAAATCCTTAAAGGGGTTCATAAAACGCATTTTATCTTTGATTTTTTTAAAGTGGATACTCATGCTTTTACCTCACGCATCATGATGACATTCTATTTTATTACTCTCAGGGTATGGGTTTCCCTCAATCTTTTCCAGAGTTCTTTTAATATAACTAAGGCTGCTTCTTCTTCACTTATATGATATTTGTGTGACAGGTATCGACAGGAACGTAATAAAGATTCGTTTCCTGAGCTCAGCCCGAATTTATCCCGGATATAACTGCACAGGAAGTGCGGCGGGGTGAGTAATTGCTCCTCTTCCATCCTGGCGATGGTCGCCCTTTCTCTCATCGGCATTAGGTCTATGAGCTTATCAACCGCCTCCTCTACCGTGCGTGGTAAATGTGCCGTTATATATTCCGGTGGAGGGTATAATACGGCTTTAAGTATATCCTGGACGGCATTATAGATGAACGGATTCTCACTCTCACGGGGACCGGCAATATTCAGGACCTTGATTTTCCGTGCATCAATCCAGGATTTAATAATCTCCACGGCTTTATATTCACTAAGATCATCGAGGTCTATATGCAGGCATGGCTTTTGATGCTTTCTGGCCAGACTTTGAGTTAATGCTGAACCACCCTTTAGTCTTCCATGGGAAAAGAGCAAGGTGCCATCGGAGTCTAATACGTTTAGCTCCGTCCTTTGGGAGTAATCTATGGAATTGATTTCCTGCATCCGGTATTTATCGGGCAACTTCCCCTTTTCCGTTTTTCGCCCCTTTGGTATCCACCCCCCATGGGGTATTCCCATCGCGATTGCCACGTCAAGGGCTGCCTGATCCGCTCCGGTTTGCCCGCCTGATATTATTTTCCTTATCATTTCATTTTATTGATTTCGAGTTTTACCCTGCAAGCCATATTCCTTGATTTTGGAGATCAATATTGGACGGCTTATCTCCAGGATCTTTGAGGCCCTGGTACGATTTCCACCCGTTAATTCAAGGGCCTTTTTTATGAGATCACATTCAAGGCGTTTCGATGCTTTTTTTATTGACAGGTTTTGTTCCGGTTCCACATGAGTATGTATATCGTATCCGGCCATCATGGATGGCGGAAGCTCGGAGGGGGTAATCAGTCTGTCTTTGACGAGTATGATCGACCTTTCAATGACATTTTCCAGTTCCCTTATATTACCGGGCCAGTTGTGTGTCATTAGAGTCGACATCGCTTCGGAGGATAGACCTTCTATGTCCTTGTTGAGTTTTTTATTGAACAAATCGATAAAATGACCGACCAGCAGGGGGATGTCGCCCCGCCTTTCTCTCAAGGGAGGAATGTGAATCGGCATAACATTGATCCTGTAGAAGAGGTCTTCGCGAAATCCACCCTTTCCCATTTCCTTTCTCAGGTCTTTTGAAGTAGCGGCTATTACCCTCACGTCGATCTTTCTGGAGGCCGTGGACCCTAAAGGTGTGATCTCTTCTTCCTGCAGCACTCGAAGTAGCTTGACCTGTAACGGCGGGGGCAGCTCTCCTATCTCATCTAAAAAGATAGTACCCCTGTTCGCCTCTTCAAAAAGGCCGGGTTTATCCTTAACCGCGTCGGTAAAAGCGCCCTTTTTATATCCGAACAATTCACTTTCTAAAAGGTTCTCCGGAATACCACCGCAGTTTATGGAGACCATCTGTTCAGATTTTCTCACACCGCTTGAATGGATCGCCTTTGCGATCAACTCCTTCCCGGTACCGCTTTCACCGGTTATCAGAACCGTGGTCTTGTGATCGGCGACCCTACTCACAAGATCAAATACCTGGGCCATGGCCTCACTTCGGGCGACGATCTTTCCAAATGAGTATTTTTGTTCTATCCTCTTTATCCTGTCCTGCAGTCTCAGGTTCTCCTCCTTAAGCCTTTCACGCTCTTCCGCCTTTTTTAAAGTTAGCAGGACCTCGTCGGTCTTAAAGGGTTTTGAAATATAATCGTAGGCACCTATCTTCATGGCCTCTATGGCGGTGTCGATCGTACCATAAGCAGACATCATGATAAATGTCTTTTCCGGTTTTCTTTTCTTTGCTTCCTCCAAAAAACTCATTCCGTCCATCCTGGGCATTTTCAAGTCACAGAGGATAAAATCGAAATCCTTCTTATCCATCATTGAAAGACCCTCTATCCCGTCCGCCGCTAATTCGACTCTGTATCCCTGCTTATTAAGCAATACCTGCAGCATATGCCTCATGTTTTTTTCATCATCTACAACAAGGACATGCTTGCCAGATGGCATCATTATCTATCTCCCAAATTCACTTTCGTTGTACAGGTTCAAATCCTGAGAATATACGCATCTCAGGAATCAGTTGGCTTTTCACACGGCTCCGGGTGGAGGGGAAGTCTAATAATAATGGTAGTTCCCTCTCCCGGCAAGCTTTCCGCACTTATTTTTCCTCCGTGCCCTTCCACTATCCTATAGCACACCGAGAGCCCCAGACCTGTCCCTTTCCCGGGGTCTTTTGTCGTATAGAAAGGATCAAAGATATGAATAAGATCATCTCCGGCTATGCCACGGCCATTATCTTTGAATCTTACCTCAATTGTATCGGCTGAATCCTCTGTCATTATAGTCAGTTCCATTGGGGTCTTGTTCTCCGAAAGAACATCCGCGGCATTTATGATAATATTCAGGAAAACCTGTTGCAACTGATTGGGATCCGCAAAAACCCTGTCTCTGTCCGCACCGAAATCCAATTTAATCCCGATCCCCTCCATCATGGGTTGTGGTTTGAGTATATTCACGGTATTGATGATCAGTTCATGGATATGACTCACCTCTTTCTTCCCGCTGGAAGACCGGGAAAAATCCAGTAATTGTCTGATGATGTTATCAACCCGGTTTATCTCAGATTCCGCCCGAATGATGAAGTCATTTCTTTCCTCCTCGGAAATATCTCCTTTTTTGATCAATTCCAGATACCCCTCTACGATGCCTATAGGATTCCCTATTTCATGGGCGATACCAGCAGTTAAGCGGCCTACTGAAGCGAGTTTCTCGGATCTGATTATCTCATCTTGGGCCTGTTTAAGTTCTCTGTTGGCCACTTCTAATGAAGCTATATGTCCTTTTAATTCTCTTTTATTCTCATCCAGCCTCTGGAGCATGGATCGAAGGGATCTGGTCAGATTTCCTATCTCGTTCTTCGAGTCCTCCGGAATGGGCAGGATTATATCTCCTGACCGGTATCCTTCCGTTAACTTCAGGAGCCTGCGAATGGGTTTGACAACGATCCGGGAAAGAATATACACCCCCACTATGACGAGGATGACGGTATCCAGGACGATATACAAGAGGATAAATTTTTCTGACTTCCTGAGTATCTGGTAGACCGGCTCAAGGGTTGAACTTATGGCTATTCCTCCCAGGAGCCTGCCCTCATATATAAGGGGCGCCGAAAGGTTGATGTACCTTTTACCGAGCCAAAGAACACCCCAGGCGTTTCCGTCGTATTTAATGGACCAAGACCTCGTTCCAAGAGCATCCACGGCAAATGTCAGACCGGGTTGATTTTTTTCAATTAAAGCCCCATTCGTAAACACAAGGTCCCCGCGACTATCTACGATGGTCACCCTGGTACGGTCCTCGATTGACAATATCCGACTAAGATTTCTCCTGAACTGGTCTTCATCATTGGTCTCTTTCAACGGTCTCTTGCCTTCATCGGTCATATTGCCCAGAATCTGTTCAATGGCGAGGATTAGCAGTTTATAAGTATCGATCTTTGCCCTGACAAGATCCCTTTCAGCGAAATTGAGCATGACCACATTGACAAGAAGCATTGCCGCGATAATCAGGAACACTAATTGTGCGAGTATCCCGGTGCTCAGGCCGAAAAACGGAATTTTCAATTTTTCCCCTCATTAAAAGATTAACCTGAAATACCAGGATATGAATTCACGGCCGAAAAAGAGATAAAACAATGCTCCAAGGGATAGAAAAGGACCATAAGGTATTTTGGTTCGTATTCCCTGTCGAGATATCAATAGAGAGCCACCACCGACAATGGCGCCTGTTAAAGAGGAGATCAGGATGATAAAGGGTAAAGGTCTCCATCCCATCCATGCACCGATCATGGCTAAGAGTTTAATATCACCTCCGCCCATACCCTCTTTTCCCGTTAATCTTTCAAAAACAACGGCCACAAGGTAAAGGATTCCACCTCCTCCTACAATACCTATAAGGGAATCATACCATGTGATATCACCGGGAATAAAAGAAATAGCGAGACCGAGCAGAACCCCGGGGATCGAAATCACATCGGGTATTATTCTGTGCTGAAGGTCAATAAAGCTTATTACAAGAAGCGATGCCGAGAAAATCAGGAAAAGAAAATATTGATGACCAACACCGTATCTTAGGAACAATGCAACACTTAAGAGTCCCATCATAAGTTCCACGAGCGGATATCTGATTGGTATGGGCTTGCTACAGTATCGGCATCTTCCACGAAGAACAATATAACTTATAAGGGGGATGTTATCAAAGAACCGGATCTTTTCACCGCATTCGGGGCAGCTTGAAGAGGGATAAATTATCGATTTTTTCAGAGGAATTCGGTGGATGCACACATTAAGGAAACTTCCGATGACAATACCGAAAATAAAAAAAAAGATTTTCATCACATAATCCGACGCCATTTATTACATTATCCCCATAGAAAGCAAACAAATCAGTTTCTATTCAACGCTACCTTCTATTGCAACAGGTTGACAACAGGTTGTTTTTTGGATAAAAAACTAAATTATGATTATTTCTATTAATCCGCAAAATCCCCAGCAGCGCCTGATAAACCGGGTATGTAAAGCCCTGGACATAGGCGGGTTGATAGCCTATCCCACTGACACCTTTTACGGAATCGGGTGCGACCTGTATAATAAAAAGGGAATACAGCTAATTTATAAAATGAAAAACAGGCCTCTCAAACAGCCCTTTTCCGTCATCTGTGACGATCTTAAGGAGATTAGCCGGTATGCCAAGGTCTCCAATTATGCCTATAAGACCATGAAGAGGCTGCTTCCTGGACCATATACGTTTATATTGGAAGGGACAAAACTCGTACCCAAAATTATGCTGACCAAGCGGAAGACCGTCGGCATTCGTGTGCCGGACAATAATATCTGCCTGAGCATAGTCCGGACCCTGGGCCGACCTATTATAACTACGAGTGCCCTGTTAGACGACCCCCATTCGATTCAGGAGACCTATTCTTCCTATCTGGACATTGTTATCGATGGCGGAGTGTTGTATCCAAGTCCTTCCAGTGTGATATCTTTAATAGGGAATATCCCGGAAGTCATTCGGGTGGGTAAAGGGGATGTCAGTTCCTTTCTCTAATCCCATGAACGTGAGAACCCAAAATCCACCATCAAATTCATTTATAGGCACTAATAGCCATGTATTTTGGTTGACCCTGGGCACCAGCGAGGTGTTAGAT
>CAYTUL010000232.1:0-6719 GCA_964441135.1 uncultured Desulfobacteraceae bacterium
CTTTTTTATGGCTTTCACCCCGGGAAAGAGATTGCTGAGCACCCAAGCTTTTGAAAAGGACTAAATGGTCACGATTTTTAATTGGAGAACATAAAAAATGGGGGAAGAAAAACAGGAATTCTGGAGATGGACCGAGTCCAACTGGAAAAACCCTGATATGGAATGGAAGGATGCCCGGTATATCACAGTGGGTATCGACGTCGGTTCTGTGAGTTCCCAGGCCGTTATCATGGGTGATGGGAAGATGTTCGCCTATGGGAACACACGGACCGGTTTCAACAGCCCCGACAGCGCTCGAAAAGCGCTCAACTTCGCTCTTGAGGCCGTTCGCGGTCTGACGGAAGAAAGATTTGATTACTGCATCGGTACCGGCTACGGAAGGGTAAATGTCCCCATGGCCGACAGATCCATCACGGAGATCGCCTGCCATGCGCGCGGCGCCAATTTCATTTACGGCCCCGAAGTGCGAACAGTCCTGGATGTAGGCGGGCAGGATATCAAGTCCATCCAATGTGATGAAAAGGGAAAAGTTACTAACTTCCTGATGAATGATAAGTGCGCGGCGGGGACAGGACGCGGTATGGAGGTATTCGCCGATCTTCTGGGCGTGTCCGTTAATGAAGTCGGAGACCTCTCTTTCCAGGTCGAGGAAGAGCCAGGGGCGGTTTCCAGCACCTGCGTGGTCTATGCAAAATCAGAGGCAACGAACTTTTTGAGGAAAGGCTGGAGCAAAGAGGAAGTATTAGCAGCCTACTGCCGGGCCATGGCCGAGCGTATCTATTCACTCGTGGAAAGGATCGGGGTCATTCCGGAATTCGCCGTCACCGGCGGAATCGCCAAAAATCGCGGTGTAATGGACAGGCTTATGCCGCTTATCGGCATGGACTGTATGAAGACAGAGTGGGATACCCAGATTGCCGGAGCCGTTGGTGCGGCCCTTTTCGGTTACGCCATCATCCGGAAGGAGAAGGGCGGAAAAAAGTAGTCAGGGAGCGAAATCAATGTTAGCCAATTATGGATATAAGGATGCTTCTGGTGATTTCTTTATTACGATCGATACAGGGAAATGCGATGGCTGCGGCGACTGCGTAACCGCCTGCCCTGCCGATATCTTTGAGGTTCTGAATGAAGATCCGAACGACCCGATGAGGGATGAACCTGTGGCTGTGGTTGTGGAAAGCAAGAAAAATAAGCTCAAATTTGAGTGCAATCCCTGTAAGCCGGCGTCAAACCCGCCCCTTCCCTGTGTTGAAACATGCAAGACCGGGGCTATTTCTCATTCATGGTAATAGGAAAATTTCCCCTGATCCTGGGTAGGGAGTTTATTTTATAATTATATGTTTCATAGTAAATCGATTCCTCATTAGTATAGCAATACCCAACGTTTGGATACTGGTTTCGGGTTTCAGGTTTCAGGTATATGTTATCAGAACGAAGAAAACGCGACTCCTGACACCTAAACACAGACACCTGAGTTTCGGTCATCAAAAGAAAGGATTGTAGTTATGGTTCAAACAGATGAGTATTTAAGGTGGATCGGAAATGACATTATTGATTTCATCGAGAATTCGGGCGAGAACACATTGAAAAATCGGAATAATGACAGGGCCTTTGACACCCCTATCATCGGCTTTTCGAGGGGAGATGATCCGATTTATGAAGAATTCAAGGATCATGTCGGCCCCTTCTTCATGACTCCATGGGAAGTATTCGCGGTTACCTTCAGGGATCTGAGTATAAAACCGGCGGAACTCACCGTGATTAGCTGGATTCTACCCCATGCGGAAGCCACCAAAGCCGATAACAGGAAGGAGTCCTTTTACCCCTCAGAAAGATGGGCACGGGCGAGAATCTATGGTGAAGAGGTCAATGTAAAACTTCGCAAACATGTGGTGTCGGCCTTGGAATCAAAGGGATACAAAGGGGTTGCCCCGTCCCTGACGCCGCAGTTCAGCATGAGGATATCCCCGAAGTATGGATTTTCATCCACCTGGTCTGAAAGGCACGCGGCCTACGCGTCGGGACTTGGAACATTCGGCCTCTGCGACGGGCTTATCACGCCGGTAGGGAAGGCCATGCGAACAGGATCTGTTGTCGCACAAATAGACATTCCCGCTACTTCAAGACCCTATACCAACCATCATGAGTATTGTCTTTTTTTTACTCATGGGATTTGCGGGAAATGTATCCCGAAATGTCCACCGGGCGCTATCACCGAAAAGGGGAAAAATAAGGCGATCTGTCTCAGACACCTTTTTCCGACCACGAGCCAATATGTATCGACCAATTACGGCTTCGACGGGTACGGATGCGGTCATTGCCAGACGGGTGTCCCCTGTGAATCAAGGATACCCACAGAAAAGGATGTGTAAAGCGAACGCGAAGCGTTCGCGGCTCAGGGCTCAGGGCGAAAGGCTGAAAGTCAATCCCTATCATTTTTTCAAACCTTGAATACTGAACCTTATAAACCCCTACCTCACATCAAGGAGGACAAAACCACTATCCCTATCCCTCTTCCGTTTCACGTCCGCACCGAGGATTTCGTAGATAACGGCCTCCCCGACGAGCCAGGTCGTCACTCCGGGGCGAAGGCAGCCGGTCACGGTCTTCCTCGCTCTCCCGAGGGAGGCATGGATATGAAGGACCGGTTTTCCCCCCTCGTCCGGGGCCAGTACGCCGATGCCTGCCACTTCGTGGGCCCCGTCAACGGGCAGAAGGATTGGATCCGGAGGCATTTCATCTGAACGGCGAGGGCCCGCTACGATCTCCCCTGAGCCTATGCCGCCGATCAGAATGACCTGCCCTACCGAGATACTGTTTTCCGCCGCGAATTTCTCAATGCAGTCGGGAATCAGATCCCCATCCTCAAGCCGCAAAACGAAAACCCTGCCGATCCGGCCTTCAGTTGCTTTCATAATATGTATCCTTTCATACTATCTCTCACCCATTATGAACTTTGATATATTCGCAAAAAGTCACGAATCGTATTGTCTTGTCATTCCATGAACCACAGACGAACGAAGACAACGCCGGACGACCTGTCCGGCGTTTTACAGTCAAGCATTTCAGACCACAGGACAGAAGGATGGGCATAATGGATGGACCTCGTTGGCCCATTGATGATGTCATTCATTCGCGGAGCGAATTTACTCAGGTATCCGGCCGGGTCGGCCGGATACCGTCCGTATATGTCGAGTGAGTGAAGCGAACGGGCGGTTCATTTTTATGCCACCTCAGCCCTCTTGAAGAAAATACGTCACGGAATTTATGTCTTCAAGCACAAAGGAAATCGAATACTTCATCAACAAGGGCGCATTATATATAAGAGATGTTTCCCTTTGGCCTTGTGCCTTACGCCCTGTGCCTTTTTTATCTTCCCCTTAAACCAACGCCCTGACATAAAAGAAAATGACCGCGAGGGCAAAGGCGAGCTTGATTCCAATGCTCAACATGTTTCCCAAAAAGATTCCCCATCCGACCTTTAAGGCCTCTTTTCCTTTACGTCCCTGAAGGATCTCACCCACAATTCCTCCCACGAAAGCGCCGATAAATATCCCCCAGGGCGGAAAGAAAAAAATTCCCATGAGCATACCGATTATGGATAGGGTGATTCCCGATTTCGAGGCCCCGAATTTTGACGCGCCGATAACCGGAACTATATAATCCAGCACCATAACCACGATCATAAGAACGGCCATAACGATCAGAAACGTAATGCTGAAGGGCTCCCAGTCCCTGGCAAAGGAGAGGGCTATCAGGGCTAAATAACTCAAAGGGGGGCCGGGTATGACGGGGAGAACACAACCGATAAATCCGGCGAGAGCAAGCAGTATTCCCAAGATGATAAGTGAAATAGCCAAGATTATTATCCCTGTACTTTTCCGTTCTCGATGTCCAGATATGAAACAGATTTATTGTACAAAGAAATGTTCTATAAAAATCAATTTATGAACCATTCGTGAAAAGTCTAAAATATCGTCACTCCCGCGAAAGCGGGAGTCCAGAAATCTCTGGAATGACTGGATTCCCGTCTTCCCGGGAATGACGCGAATCCGCTGCAAAGGACCTTTTACGAGACCATCAATTTATACTCCCAGTGGATCACAAACGCTTTACTTTCCCGACTGCGACAAGATAAAGAAGACGGGAATCTTTATTAAGTCCTATCAATTCTGCAGCCTCCCTGTCATAAAAGGCACCGATGCCGCAGCAACCGAGCCTGAGAGAGGTGGCCAAAACATATATCCTCTCACCCATGCGTCCCGCGGTCAGCATGGCGTAGCGGTATCCCCTCGGACCACATACCCTTTCAAGCCGGTCGAGATTGGATAAAAAGAGGAAATGAATCGAAGAATTGGCAAGCCATGCCTGGTTAAGGCAGGCTTCGGCCATCCTATCCATGAATGCCCCTGCGGTAATAAGACCATAACTCCTTTTCAGGGGATTTAGCCTGTACAGACCCGGGTCGATACCCTGTATATTGTTTGCTAAAAAACCCACGGCCAGGGTTTGATTATCCATGAATTCCCTCTTCGATTCATCACCATCAAACGGACAAAGGGAGTTGAGAAGGGTTAGGAGGTGTTCTTTTTCCAGGGGCTCCCTGATGAAATTCCGGCTTGAGCGACGTGCAAACAGGCAGTCAGGATAACCCATTTCCCCGGTCCCGGAGGATGGACCAAACACCTCTTCAGAGGTTACAGGTGATAGGCCCAGGTTGTCTATCATTTCAGGGCCATTTCCTTCGGGCGAAACAAGGGCTTCGCTCGCCCGATGCATCTCCCTTATGGCCGGGTAATCGATCTCTCTTTTCGATACGATGCTCGCGTTCCTCATATTTTCGGAGAGTCTCGGAATTTCTATTGTTTTTGAACCGGAGTCGGACTCGACCCCCAACACATGTGCCAGGGCCAGGGATACTTCTTTTGTCTCATCCAGCCCGAGCAAACGGTTCACACGCTTATCCTCAAAATCATAGGAGAGACAAAGCGGCAGCCCTAAGGCCCTGGTCGCAATTATCATATTTTCAATAACATGTCCCGTGTCTAACAGGTGATATCGATAGGCACGATCGCGATATTTCCACGCACTTCTGAAAAAAATGGCGGTAAAAAGGAGCGTAATGGCAGGGATCTTCCCGGGTAAGGGGATAGTAAGTCTTGCGATAGTTTGCGAAAGATCGCCTATTCTAAGGGGTGAAAGGGCATGGCGATGAATCCCGTAATGATACAGGCCGTCATCCAGGCCGCGTACTCCTCCGGTCGCCACATAGATCTCCGTCGGATACAGGGCACCCGCGGAGGCCGCGCTCCGATAATAGAAATCCTGGCCCGAATAGGTGGCCTTTGCGGTCAGGGTATGGGTCAGGCGCAGGATCAGGGAGAGATCCTCGATACTCAGGAGCTGGGCTGCCCGTTCCGGTTCCAGACATGCAAGGATAGAGGAAAGCTTCTCCTTTATTGATGGGGTTTCCACCGGGAGTTGAATGGGTTCAATTCCCGGATAATCCTTGTACACATAGGGTTGGTTCTGCCAGTCAAGGGAGTGCCCGCCGATCTTGTTTCGTTCGTAACTCGTATATTCGTGGTATTGGGACGCCGTCTTTATCATTTTTATACAATTACCATCTATCGACTCTTTTTTCGAAGATTATACAATACCATTTATTTGTCCATCCTGCCAATTTTCCCTTGACTTACAGTAAATACTACAGTAATATATACTGTAAGTTTTGCTGAATATAGAACAACTAATATTAGCCGCAGACATTTGTTCGGCCGACCTGGCCGAACAAAAGGTTCAATTTGCTTTCAGCAGAGGAGGTTTTATGTCCTATGGACATTAATGACGTTACCTACGCGATAAATGGAGCTGTGTTTGAGGTAAATAAGGTTCTCGGTTCAGGCTTTCTTGAAAAGGTTTATGAGAAAGCCCTATTGGTTGAACTGAAGGGACGGGGACTGAAGGCAGAGAGCCAGGTCCCGGTTAGAGTCTTTTATAAAGGGAACGTTGCTGGCGAGTATCTTGTGGACATACTTGTTGAAGGAAAGGTCATAATCGAACTTAAAACAGTTGAAGAGCTTAATAAAGTGCATCAAGCGCAGTTGTTGAATTATTTGAAAGCGACAGGCATACAAGTCGGGCTTTTGATCAATTTTAAGCACCCAAAAGCCGAGATCAAAAGAATGGTTCTAAATCTTCCCGAAGGGAACAACAATAAATAGGTGGCCATGTCGGCCACCTATTTGTCTGGATGTCTGCGGTTCCATGTGGGCATGAAAAAGGAGGCAGAAGATGAAACTGACCAAAAAACAGAAGGAGTTCCTGAGTTTTATCTCCCATTACAGGGAGGAATGGGGACAGTCTCCCAGTTTTGACGAGATATGCTCCCATTTCGGCTTTAACTCCTACAATACGGTTACCACCTACCTCAAGATATTAGAGCGGAAAGGTTATATTCGTCTTCCCGGGAAAAAGAACAGGAAACGGGCCATTGAGGTGATAAGCCCGGTGGAGGCAAAGCGATTCGAATTTCCCCTCCTGGGAAGGGTGGCGGCAGGGAAGCCGATCGAGGCCGTGGAAGACGTAGATGTGATCGAAGTTCCTCCATCCATGATAAGGGGCGGGGACCACTTTGTCCTCCAGGTCAAGGGATTTTCCATGATAGAGGACGGGATATTGGACGGGGACTTTGTGGTGGTCAGGAAGCAGTCTACGGC
>CAYTUL010000233.1:0-6704 GCA_964441135.1 uncultured Desulfobacteraceae bacterium
GCCTATTATCTCTGTGACCAGGTCCTGAGGACCCGGTTTTTAAATCTAATAAAGCCGCAGTAATTCACTAAATCTTTCCTTCAATCCACGAAGCTGCTGATGGGTAACCGGTCGATGTTGCGGATCTCCATGTCCCAAAAGCCTCGCCGGATAGGGAGCCGGGACTTTGGACACATCAAAACACACAGTCCGAATCTCACGTCCAGAGATCCGTTGCTTTATAGTGGAGAGAAGCCGTCCGGCAACGGTTTGATAGGAGTACTCCCTGGACAGCGCTTTGCGGCTGGCTTCCTTTGCAATGGATATACGCAACTCTCGATTCTCCATGATTCCCACCAGCCTGTCCGCGAAGTCCATCTGACAGGGCGCGGCGGACGGGTCGCCATGGATCAGGAAGCCGGTTTTTCCATCCGTGATCCTCTCCGGTATGGCGCCGCAGGTGGAGGCGATGGGGACAAGACCTGCTGCCTGTGCTTCCAGCAGGGAAATGCAGAAGGTCTCCTCCGTGGTCGTGGGATAGGCATAGACCATGGCCCTGGACATGGCACGGGCCAGGGCGTGCTGGTTTACCGGGTCAAAATGCCGAACCCCCGGAATTGTTCGCGCAAGGGCGTACAAATCCCCGTAGACCCGTTCATCGTCTTCGACGGATGTTCCGTAGATGGTGGACCGGGAGTAGAGATGGAGCTCCGTTCCCCCCATTCGTCGCCTCACCCGGTCATAGATGTCCAGCAGGTGGGCCAGACCGCGATCCGGATGCAGGGTATACACGATAACAGGTTCCCTGAATTCCAGGTTCGGGGGGGATTCAAAAAGACGGGGTTGGAGGCCGTTTCCGATGACTGTGATGTTTGACCGGCTTATCCCGAATGTCTTGCTGATGGCCTCCGCCTGCCAGTAGCTGACGGACAATATGCCGTCAATCAAATGCATGAGCTCGCCGAGATGAAAGCAGCAAACCAGTTCCCGGTCCCTTTCCGATGATATAAAAAAACGAAACATCCCGTGGGGAAAGGGTTGTTCCATATTATCATGACCCCAGTACAGCAGACAGCGGGATTGTATGGGAACGGTCAGGACCGCGAGGTGACGGACGATGATAAAGGCGTCAAACTGCTCATCCGGAACGGATCTCCTGAATTCCCGGACAGGCACATATGTGACGCCTTCGATACATGCCGGGGCGGGGGTGTTACAAAATACTTTCACACTGCAACCGAGCTCCGCCAGGGATTCGGAAGTATAGGCCACAGCCGTCTCGGTTCCGCCCGCCGGCCTCGACCGCACGAGGGCACCGTTGAAAGGGGTTTCTGAAAGATGCCAGATCCCGATATGAAGCACATTTCCGGCCATTAGTTACCGCCCGGGGCCCCTTTTCCCAAGGAGGCGATCATGTGCCGAGTTCGTTCCACTACCGTGTGCTGTACACGCACTTTCCGGGCGCCCCTTCGCGCGATATCCATTGCAAGTTCGGGCCTGTCGCGATAGAATAGGGCCTTCTCCATCAATTCATCCACGTCCCGGTAGGTTTCGATCTCTTTCCCGATCTCAAAGATTTCCGGGATGGCCTCGCTGTGTTCGGCCAGGAGAAAAGCGCCGCATGACAGGATATCGAATACACGCATAGGGACGATATCCTGCTGATAGAGTCTCCCTATATCGATGTTTATACGGGTACCGCAGTAAATTTTTGTGAGTTCGTCAAAATGTCCCGCCGGGCCCATGTAACAGACTCCGCATCTCTCGAGCTGTCTCCAGCCCTGGTCACCCCAGACCTTGATGTGTAGGGGCCCAAGCGCCCTGATATATTCCAGTCGCTTTATGGCCGCGGCGATCTGAGCAAGCAGCTTTACCGGATCCTCACCCGGGGCTGAAAGGGGAATTTCATCGAGGATATCATCGAAGTACTTTTTAAAAAGCCCGGGAATCCTGTAAGCCGAATAATCCCGCTCCTGTTCTGTGAGAAGTTTTTCCGTTCTTTTAAAGAGATCTTGCCGGAATTCAGGATCATCGGGCCGGTGGGCGGCGCAGATATCCAAAAAGGAATCCCGGTATGTTTCCACGGTATCGGCCATGCTCGATCCGACGAAGGAAAAGTCGGCCGCATACCGCTCCTTTTCCCTGTCATCGAGCGGAATCCTTTTCCTCCTCTCCGGATTGGTCGCCAGGGGGAGGTATTCGACCCGGGTGAAACCGGCTTCCCGGAATTCTGAGACCTGGGAGGCACGATAGGTGAAAATACTAACCCTATGGGTCGGGACCGAGCAGGGCGAGAGGTTATCCGTGGTCGGGTTAACCTCCCAGCTAAGAAGGGAGATGCCTATGCTGTAACAAAACTCCGCGAGTTTATCCCGGTAATCCACAACCATAAGGAATTCCGGTTCGATACGACGGATAATAATGGTCATCTCCTCGAGGGACAGGAGCGTTGTATCCAGAGTGAACACATCATACCCATCATTCCATAGGGCGTCGGCAATATCGTCAACAAACAGCTCCCCTTCACAGAGTAACGCCCACCTATCCCCCCTGGGACGATGCATCCATTGGCACTCTTTACGATAAATCGCCCTTAGGAAGGGATGTTCAATGATTAATGGAGACGGGATTGCAGGGAAATCCAGGAGATCGGCGCACATCCAGAACCGAATCCGTCCTGAGCGGATCAGATCGGAAATATCGAATTGCATCAGGAACAATCGAATCAGCCAGGGGTCTCTATCCCATACAGTGACCTTCGATTCCGGATAGAGGTCTAAAACCGGCCTGACATGCTCCCCCATACCGAGACCGAACAGAAATAGTTCATTCGCTTGATCTGAATTTCTGAAAAGGGCTTTTATCTCTTCTTCTGTCATCGACAGTCTGTGCCAGGATCGACGATACAAATACCTTACTATTCCTTCAGACCGTTGAATGTGTGTACTACGGACGGGAAGACAGATGCGCTGCACGAGAATAGGATTATCACGTACCAAGGCGTCGAGGTTATTCTCCAGGACCGTTCTGTCCGGGGAATTTTCCGGTTTCGGGTTTAGACCGTACAATTTTAGCTCCCATCCCGTACATTAAGGTTGCCGTGCCGCATCGTGAATGATCTCGATTTTATCGGTATGTATCGGTTTTGTCGGCTTACAGCGAATATAGGACAAAAAGAATCCAGGAGGCTCATTCCAAAATCTCTCTTATCTTTTGCGAAAGATCTTTCATCTTAAAGGGCTTCTGAATAAACCCGTCACAGCCCCTTCCAAGTATCTCCTTGGCTTCCCCGTCCAGACTGTATCCGCTTGATAACAGGACCTTCAGGTCGGGCTTGATATCCTTCATCCTGTCGTAGGCCTCGCCTCCTCCCATGTCCGGCATGATCATATCCAGCAGAACCATATCGATAGTGTCCCGATTTTGTTGAAAAAGATCCACTGCTTCTCTTCCGCCCTTTGCCGGAAGGACATCATATCCCATGCTTTTTAGCATCTGTTCGCCGGCTTCAATAATCAATTCCTCGTCGTCAACCAATAGAATGGTTTCCTTCCCCATAAGAATCCCCCCTTCGGCTTCCGCCTCATCTTCAATAACTGTTTCAGCAGCAGGCAGATATATACTGAATGTCGTCCCCTGCCCCTTTTCGGAGTCAACCTCCACATAGCCTCCATGGACCTTTATGATGCCGTAGACGGATGCCAGTCCAAGGCCTGTACCCTGTGCGAGACCCTTGGTAGTGAAGAAAGGATCGAAGATACGATCAATCGTCTCCTTATCCATCCCTATACCCGTATCCCGGATTATAAGCTGAACATAATTTCCCGGTTTGGGTGTATAGGATTTACTGATTATTTCCCTATGGGATGTGTTCCTGGTCTTCAGAAAAAGATCTCCGCCGTTAGGCATCGCCTCCGCAGCGTTTACATAGAGGTTCAGCAGAGTCTGTTCGATCTGTCCCTGATCCGCTTTAATAGGGAAGAGCTTATCGTCAAGCTCGCAGTGAATCGATATCTCCTTTTTGGTCGAGCCGAATGTGCTTGAGGTCTCTTTTACAATTTGGTTCAGACTGATAGGTCTCGCCGTGTATCTCCCCTCTCTGGCGTAACCGAGTAACTGGTTTGTCAGTTTTGATCCGCTCTCTATGAGAATCTGTATGTTACTGAGCTTTTTATAGTCCGGGTCTTCCGGCTTTTTATCAAAAAGCATAAGCGATACGTTCCCCTGAATCCCCATGAGCAGATTATTGAAATTGTGGGCGATTCCACCGGCCAATGTGCCTATGGCCTGAATTTTCTGGGCATAGGCTAATTGGGATTCGATCTTTTTTCTCTCTATTTCGCTATATTTTCGTTTTGTGATGTTTCGAACAAGGGCCATAATGAGGTGGCGATCGTCGGATTCGATTATCAGCAAGCGAATCTCAGCCGGAAATGTTGTCCCGTCTTTGCGTTTCTGTCTCCCTTCAAAGGTGACGGGAATTCCGGGTACCATGTTTCTGAACCTTTGAAGATGTATTTCCATAATAAACTTTTCATCAATATCCTGAATGAAAAGTCCCACAAGCTCTTCCCTTGTATACCCTAAACTTTTACACGCGCTCTGGTTAACATCCAGGATCTTGCCGTCAATATCATGGAGAAACAGGGCGTCCGGGATATACTCCACGAGCTGCCTGAAACGGTTTTCGCTCTTTGAAATGCTTTCCTGGGCCCTTTTGAGTTCCGTGATATCCGCCCCGATGTTCTGTATAAGATATCTATCCCCGATTTTCACGGCTACGGAGCTTACTAACAGATCGATTATTTTGCCGGTTTTGGTACGATGCCTTGTTTCAAAGATAACCGATCCTTCCTCGATAATTCTTTTTCTCCTTTCCGACCTTTCCTTCAATGTCGTATCCAATTCAAGATCGGAGAAGGTAAGGTTATTAAATTCATCTCGTGTATATTCATGTATCTCATGGATTCTTTTATTAAATGCCACAAATTCTCCGGTTTCGGCATCTAAAAGGGAGATCGGAAAGGCGGCATGCTCGAAAAGGGCGTGATATCTTTCTTCGCTCTCCCTGAGGGCTGTTTTTAATTCCGAAATCCGGTCTTGGATTTCTCTACCCGTGCGAGGATTCGCCTCCTCTCTTTTCAAGCGCCTGATATACACGCCTATGGCAATCCCGGTCCCTCCGAAGATGACGAATAGAAGCAATGCTATTTCAAACAAAAAGAAAGGTTGATACATTTTGATACCCTGCTCACCGCTTACTTATCCTTCCTATCAGGACGGAAGAGGTGCATACATTAAATGACCCCGCTTATTCCATTGAGGGGACAATATTTGCTTTAAAAAGGATATAAGAATTACTAATAAGCAGGAATCGTGCCATTAACCGTTATGATGGCAAAGATTATAAATCATCGATATTTCAAAAGGTTAACGAAATGTCATGATGCCCGAAACATGGAATATCGGTTTTTTATTCATAATATGTCAAGATTTTGACTAATTATTCAAGATTAGCAGTAGTTTTCGTATCGGGATAATTACATACAGGATATGGGTACAGGTATTAGGATAAAGAGGTAATAGACACGGGAGAAAAAGGGTGACGATTAAAATGTCAGGGACAGACCCTTTCAGGAAATATAAGAGATTTGATCGATATTTCCATAGGTTATTTTGGGGGCCCTTTTTTCATAGGGCCCCCTTATAGCAACGAACCCGCGGGCTTTCTTCCGGGCACCACCTGAACGATGCGCCTGGACGATTCATTATATATAAGTGTTCACCCCGCCGGTGTCTGTTCCCCCACAGCCGAATGGATATATCCTGCTGCATTGCACTCCCGCCACCCTTAGCAGGCACTATACAAGCGCACCTGCCTCAGGTATTACACTATTCGGGTCGAGTGCCTTCGTAATCTTATTCCACCATATGTGGTAGTTGGATAAGCCTTTTCCGATTTCCTCATTCTGGCCCATTAACAACGCGAAGTAGCGTTCCTTAAAGGCCCTCGCGCTTTGCTCTTTTTGCCAGTTCTCTACGGCCGCCTTTGCCTCAGGATTCAGGGGATCGAATTTGCAGAATATTTCCGTTTTGCCGAGATGCCCCTGTTCAACTCCCCACCCAAAAAAGGCCCCGCCGTCGTCCACGATCAGACCCTTTTCAATCAAAGGCTCCTTGGCCTTGCCGGCTCCAATGGCCCACTTGATTGTCAGGTCTCTCTGGCCCATTACAGGAATTGAATTAAAGGCCCCTCCGGCGCGGAATGTCTCCCTGATGGAGGCGGAGATCCTTATGCACTGGCACAACAGGATTCCTTCGGTCTCAGGATCTTCGACCGATTCTAAAGACTTCCCTCCGGCTTCATCGATTATATAATGTAACACCTTTTTCTTATATTCAAAGTCCGCTGCGGAGTTGCCTGCTATTATTATAAAGAAACCGGGTCCCTGCACCTCCTTGCTTATACGTTCGAAGACTTCCTCCTCTTCTTCATTGCACGTTGTTATGTTGCAGGCCACCATTGCGGCGTTAAAACCCATCAGCTCAAAGGCTATTTCACTCTCTCCGATCCTGATCTCCGCCTGCCACATCTTCTCTACCGACGGGAAGCTGAAATACCTGGCCATGAAGTTGGGCGGTATCTCGCTCAGGGTGTATTTCGGCGATATCCCCTGTATGGGGAATTTTGCAGGCCCAGGCCAGTGATAGAGCTTCATTGCGGC
>CAYTUL010000234.1:0-6694 GCA_964441135.1 uncultured Desulfobacteraceae bacterium
CAGCATCGTTGGTGCTGTTAAACAGCATGCGAAACCGCTCCTCACTTTCCCTCAATGCCTCCTCGACCCGTTTGCGTTCGGTGATATCCTGATTCACTCCATAAGTCCTGATTGTCTTACCGTTGGCATCCTTAATGATGAAAAATCGAACGGTTATATAGCCGATCGTCCCATCGGCGTAGAGAATTCGATGTTCCAGTTGCCGGTTAAAATTTGGATCGTCTGTTTCGATGGCCTTCTGGATTTCCTCCCCCACAAGAGGGATGTCATCGGGATGAACAAATCGCCTGGCATATTCGTCCGATTTCATTGTATATCCTCCGACTTGCTCGGCCGTGGTGCGAAAGATCTTGTAGAAATAATCATTGAATATAAAAAGGTTATTTGGGATGTCACACTCCCAGGGACCAAGATGGGCCATTTCCAAAGCATTTGACAGTTGGGCCTGCAGTTCTTTCTGTTCCTTCTCCGCCCGCTCGCGCTCTCTTATTTCTTTCTGCAGTTTCTGGAGGGCTACCGCCATATCCGCTTTTGTAGCCTCGTCAGTAAGTAACAGGTCTTCTATCTCTTTTTCGATGGTTCGCTCAGAAGGCCCTATTACAAACTCATCAAATTTGTCTCCTTTGGCAATGAATGTAGTTTGTTCGGCCCAGCAGTTGGTTGAAAAGAGTCTTGAAACGTAACCCGCCAACTTACCGGCAAGCATACCACTGCCCCAGCATACCCCCAATGCCTTCTGATACCTGCCTTCCCAACTGCCCTTTATTCGGAAGTGGCATTCTTTCTTTTTTTCATCTAATGATACAAGTCTCCATTCTCCCCAGCCGGCCACGGCAGCAATATTGGCTATAGCCTTAAACCCCTCCCGGAACTCTGAGAATTGGGAAATGACCTGCCAGTCGGCTTCAACGCTTTTTCGTCCCTCGGCCTGCAAAGCCAACGCAAAACGGTCCTGTCCTACCATTGAATGCACGCCGGACATCAGGCCAGCTAATGTTGTATCGACCCACATCATGGTAACGGGGAGGGTTTCGAAAGTGCATTCGCCGTTTTCGATATCCCAGTTTATCCTTATTCCGGAAACTTTAATATTCGTCCTGGGCGAAGATTCATTTTTCTCTGTACCTTTCGGAGGCGGTTCATAGCTTAAGCCCTGCTTTGCCAATTTTTCCTCCAAATCCTTAATTCTTTGTTCCAAATCTTCATAGGTCGGTTTTCCGGTCATAAATGAATTCTCCAAATTTAAATAAATAAGCTCATATCAAGAAATATTTTTATATGAGCTTTTTTGAGAATAAAACCATATATCTTCGGCACCTTGGGCGGTTAATGATTATATACAAAGATAGATGTGTTCCTTTTTTAAATTATATAAAAATAGTAGGAAACCTTCAATATCTTAATAAACGAATCATAAATGATATATGGGAATTGTATTCAATGAGGAAACTCATGATCACTTGCATGCTTGTTGGAAGATAACGGACTATCTTTTAGATAAGTAAATAGAAATCACCATATTTTTATAGTCCAGTTATTGATATGTTCGTAAAAAGTCAAAATTCGTATTTATTTGTCATTCCCGCGAAAGCGGGAATCCAGCGATTTCGGGTACTTCTGGACTCCCGCTTTAGCGGGAGTGACGGCTCCCGGGACTTTTTATGAGGTTGTCGGTTATTGAAACACCAATAATTATTTCAAAAGGAAAGATGGAACTGCGTAAGCCTATCTATTGAGGCAGGCAATCAAAATCATTGATGGAGAGTAATCATGGAGTATAGCGAAATCGGGTCAAGAGAAGCGTGAAACACCCTTAATCTTTTAAGGATCTAATTCTGCAATTCTTGATCGTCAACGTGAATTTTAAAGGCGTTATTCAGGTTTATTTAGCCGTTTGCGTCTCCTGAAGAAACCGAGTCCTCCCGCGCCGATGGTCACTAAGGCGAGGGTAGCGGGTTCGGGGACAGGTTTATACAGTACATCATCGATACCGAAGATATCTCTACCAACCTCCGGATATCCAGATTGAACTTCTCGAAAAACTACTGATGCAACAGGATCCGTGCTCTCGAAACCGAAAAACTGTATCCCACCTTCTGATATAGGACCTGTAAGAGTAGGAAAAGTCTGGTCCGGGATTGCGCTGCCGACGAAATAGACATCAACAACCACATCCCGTTTCTGGGGATTTAAAGGATCTTCCTCAAGGCCCATGAGGAATACCCCAAAAGCCTCGATGGGTATGGCAAAGTCTAATTGGATTCCACTTTCGACATTGGGGTCCTCTCCCGGAACGACCTGTACATATTGACCGGGCACTGGATGGGATACACTGGATCCAGTCGTGTTGAAACCCTTATCGGAAACCTGCTGTGCCACCGCAATGCCAGGCTCGTTTATACCTACTGTTGTATCCGTATTAAAGAGCGTGGCACTGACATTGGGGTCAAGGCTTAAGGTAGAGAAACCTCCGGGTAGTGCGCTCTCGAAATCAATCTGTGTGAGGCCTGATACCGCACCAATAAAATTATCACGTGCGGTCCCGGAGTTAGATCCAACGTATTCAATTCCGTCATCATTGACCGTGCTGCTGTAATCAATTAATGTTGCGGACGCCGTGAATGGAAGCATTATACCGAGGATGAATCCGAAAGAGACAGCCGCCCATCTTTTCCATAAACGTTTCATCGCTTACCTCCTTGCAGAACAAAGGGTTTAAATACTCGTTTCCATACTATCAACCCCGGTGTGTAGATACGGCAAGAGAGCGATTTAAAAGATGAACGAAATGTATCGAAGTGAAAATGAAGTACAAATGTATGGAAAAACCATCTGCCTGCTTATTGGAAAAGGCAATAATCATGCCAGGCGTGGGTAAAAAGTATTTATACAGGATATCAAATAGTTATGCTATGAAAACAGGATCTGAAGGCGTAGGACTATGTAAAATAATACTAACAAAGTGTGAAATAAATCTCCACTTAGTGGTAATTGATTACATACTATGTCAATCGTGTATCCACGAATGCTTAGCCACTTCTGTCGACTCGGTATGAGCTCGTCGATATGTCTCTGCCGGAAGGTTCGCCGAATTCTGAAATCTCCATCCAGAAATTGATGATTTCCGGATGGACACCAGCTTATTGAGCCCTGTCCCCCTTTACGCATTCATGACACATCTCTTTTGACGTGTATCACATCCCATTCAGGTGCCTTCACGATTTCACGAATTGAAGATGTACAATATATTGTATCTTAAATGTATCAGAAATCCACGCCATGATTTTGTTCCTGAGCTGAAAATGGTTCATCATCTTTTTAAACATCGGGTACTCATCGATTAATTTTATCCGCCGTTCCCATAATTCAAGCGTTTTAGCACGTTTAAGCCCCCATTTCAGAAAAAATTTCTCATCCATTCCACTCGCCTTGATGACCATTCTATTCGCCATTCTGATACCTAATGGTGAACTTGCATCAAAGACCATTTCTCCTCCCGGGAAGAGAGCCGCAATATGCGTCAGGAACTCCTTAATCTGATGTTCTTCAAAAAAGTACAAGACGCCAGCCGCTATAAATAATACCTTCTCTTTTATCTTTATTTGAGATAACCAGTCGTGACTCAGAAACGAACTCGCAATACAAGTACATCTTTCATGTCCAGGGATCAATCTTCTTCGTAACGCAATCACATCCGGTAAGTCCAAATCATACCAATAAAGGCGGCCATTATCCATTCGTTCGAACGTCGTATCTAAACCACATCCGATATTGACAATCGTTGCCATTGGATGTTTTTCGATCAAATGTTTAATCGCCGTATCAATATGACAACTCCGGACGATCCATCCAAGTTGACTGATTGCACTGAGGTTTTTTTCCCCTTCAGAGAAATCATAATCAATCTTCTTCATGATCTCAATTGCGGTGTGATCAACTAATAACGGCGCTGATTTTTGTGTTTCAACCGCACGTCCCCATAATGGGAGTAATAGAGTTTTTTGGACATCCCCTAATTCGGTGTGTATTTTATCGGAAATTGTTAATTCCCCTTTCTTGGTTGCATTCTATTATTATAAAATGAGATAAAATATAGCCTGGGAAAAAATCTAAAGTCGAATCCTGTCATGAGATTGGCTTGTATAGTTTAAGGTGTTTGCTCATGAATAACTGTTTCAATAAGTTTGAGAATAGCAAGGGTCATTTAACCTATTTAGTGTCCATCCAGAAACTGCCAATTTATGGATGGAGCTTTCAGCCCTTAGCGGTCAGTAGTCAGCTAAGTCTTTGTTTTTATAATCATTTGCTGATAGCTGAATGCTGATTGCTGATAGCGCGAATCCATAAACGATAGTTTATGGATGAGCACTAATTATATAACACTATCCACTGACTTGTCATAGTATAAATAGTATTAATAAATCAAGTAATTGAGAGTATCCGGATATGCCTCAACTTGTAAAAGGCGGAAAATATATCTTTGGCTGGTCACATGTTTCAGATTCGGGTAGGATTCCTATCCCTGATGAAGCACGAATAGAATATGGTTTTCGACCTTTTGAAAAAATTGTAATAATCAATGGCAGTCGCACATCAAGAGGATTTGCAATTACAAAAATCGATTTGATTAGAAAAAGCCCGATCTTTAATAATATTTCAAAATATAAGGAATTGATTCATTTTCAGGAATTACCGGATGGGTATATCCAACACGGAAACAAAATATTCACTTGGTCCGAAGTTGATAAGCATGGATATTTTACTATAAATGAGAAAACATTAAGGCGGTATGGTGTATTATTAAATGATAATTTAGTAGTTGGAAGGGGAAGCCGTTTTGCGTTGGCATTCATAAAAACAGGTCATATTGTCAAAGAAGCATTGATGCATCCTGAATTAATTACTTACCGTTAAGATTTGAAAATGCCGGGATGGGAGAAGGAACCTATCTTTGCACACAAGTTAGAAAGTCACCATTGAGATTTGATACAAAGAATTTCACAAACAATGTCCGTATCTTCCCTATCCCCTGGGCCTGAATCGAAACAGGACCTGTCATCCGAATTTCAGGATCCTATTGTTGGGGAAGGCCCGCTCATACCGGTTATTTTGAAATTGGCCTGGCCCGTGGTCATCATGATGTACCTCCAGGGGGCCTACAACATCATTGACAGCATCTGGGTCGGACAACTGTTAGGAAAATTGGCTCTGGCCGGTATTGCCGCCGGCGGGTTTGTGCTCTGGTCCATCTTCGGGCTGACGAACCTGGTTACCGTCGGGATCATGGCCATCGTGGCCCGGCGAATAGGTGAAAACGACCTGCGGGATGCTGAAAGCATTGCCACAAAAGGAATCTGGTATTCTTTAGTGCTTTCGGTTGTAATCGGGATCTCCCTATGGTTTCTGGCCCCCAGCCTGTTCAACCTCATGGGCACGGGTCCGGAGGTGACCCGTCAGGGTAGCCTGTATCTTCGAGTCCTGTTGATTGGTTCCCCGCTGATCTTACTCTCCTTCATGATTCAGCGTATCTTTCAGGCAGCGGGTGATATGGTGACACCCATGTGGCTGATGTTTATCACCCTTATCGTCAATACGGTTTTAGACCCGGTCCTTATGTTAGGTCTTCTGGGCATGCCCCGGCTGGGTGTGGCAGGCGCGGCCCTGGCCACTGTGATTTCCCGTTTTTTTATGGTCTTCTTCGGTATCTGGTTCCTCATGAAGAAGCGCCGCATTTCCTCGAGGCCCTGGCCCTTTACCCTGATGAGCCGCATCCCCCGTGCGATCCCCAGGATTACGGGGGGCTATCTGAGGCTGCGCCCCGCAGAGACCCGGCACTGGGATTGGGCCCTATTCGGTTCCGTGCTCCGGGTCGGAATTCCGTCCGCCATTTCTCAAACCCTTTTCCCTTTTGTCTACATGGTGATTACCCGGCTTCCGGCATCCTACGGCCCCAAGTATATCGCCGCTCTGAGAGTCGGCCACACTGTCGAAGGGATCAGTTTCTTTCTTGCCCTGGGTTTCTCCATTGCCGCAGCAACCTGTATCGGCCAGAACCTGGGAGCGCAAAGGCCGGAAAGGGCGGCCCGTTCAGGATGGATTGCATCGGGCATCGTTTTCTCCATCCTTTTCCTCTTCTCCCTATGCTTCTATATCTTTTCCCAGCAGATCAGCGCGGTGTTTACTTCAGATCCTGGCACGATCGGGGCAAGTGCCGTCTATCTGAAGATCCTTGCCTGGAGCCAGGTTTTCATGGGGCTGGAAATTGTGCTCGGCGGCGCCTTCAGCGGTGCAGGCGATACGGTGCCTCCCATGGCCGTCTCCGTGCCTTTTAACCTGGCCAGGATTCCCTTAGCCTATTTGCTGGCCGGACCAGCGGGGCTCGGGATCAACGGGGTCTGGTGGGCTATTTCGGGCACAAGTATCATCAAGGGCCTTTTGATGGCATTCGGATTTTACAGGGGAGGCTGGAAGCAAAAAAAAATTCATACCCCTTCGTCACAAACATTCGTCCGGAATTGATTTGATGTAAGAACCCCTATCTTTCAGGCCGGTCGAAGATTCCGCGTCGCGGAGGTCAGGATTGTGGGGGTTAAAGCAGGACCTCCTCTAACTTCCGTGAAAAAGCCAGGATATCCCATGCTCTGCACGGGGATGGATGGCCAATTGGGATTCTGGGGGCGTGAACCCCTAAGCC
>CAYTUL010000235.1:0-6693 GCA_964441135.1 uncultured Desulfobacteraceae bacterium
CCTTTGTAGTTCCTACCACATGGAGATATCCAAGGGTGAACAAAAAGCCCAGGCCATTGAGAAATCATGCTCCGAGGTGGGGGGCGCCTGCTTCTTCACTTCAATTACGACATTTTTCGGATTTATTTCAATGGCCCTGTTTCCGGCCCCCGTATCCCGCCAGTTAGGGATTTCTCTCGGTGTTGGGGTGGGGCTTTCCCTCATTATAGCTATGACGCTGACCCCTATTATCTTTTCGTTGATGAAGGCCCCCAAACCTTTGCGTGTGGGCGGCGCTTCAAGGGCCCAGTTCCTGCTTTATAAGGCGATCGATTTCGTGGTGCGGCTTACGAAAAATAGACCCTGGATCATTATTACATCCTTCGGCGTCCTGGTTGTTTTCACTGTCCTTGGAGTCGTCCGAATCCATTTCGAAACGGATATCACCAAGCGCATGGCGGAGGATAACCTGTTCCGGGCCGACTCGCGATACTTTGCGAAACATTTCGATGGAACCAATTATGTGGATGTCTTTCTTGAATCCTCAGAAACCAATGGAATTGTCAAATCAGATATCCTTTCTCGTGTCTCTGCCTATCAGAAAAGCCTTACGAATATCCCGCAGGTTGATAAGGTGATATCCCTGGTTGATATCTTAAACGCCCTACATCGTCTTTTTCATCCTCCGGATGCGAACGGCGTGATCCCGCCCATGACTGAAACGGACATCTCGAAATACCTCTTTATGTTAAGAATGTCAGGCAGAGAGGACCTTAACAGTTTCATCGACAAGGATGCCAGGACAATGCGTATCCGGCTTTCCCTGAATGATTCCGGTTTTATTGCGTCCCACAATGTGAGCCGGACGGCCCTAAAGATGGGAAAGGAGATATTCGGGGACAGGGTCAAGATCGAGGTAACGGGCATAACTGCCCTGTTGGGGGAATGGATCCAACAATTCATCGCGGGGCAGAAGAGAGGATTTGTTTTCGCCCTGGTCACCATATTCATAATCATGGCCATTGCGCTCAGATCCTTCACCGGGGGGTTATGGTCCATGCTCCCCAATATCATTCCGCTTCTTATCCTCGGCGGGTACGTGGGCTGGTTCTGGAACAAGGTGGATTCGGATACGCTCATGGTGGCCATCATAGCGATCGGCATCTCCGTTGACGATACCATTCATTTCCTGTTCAGGTACCGTTTTGAAAGGGACAGGACCAAAGATGTGGAAACAGCACTGGACAGGACCTTTTACTTTTCAGGACGGGCCATCATCATAACCTCTATAATACTCGTGGCCGGTTTTCTGCCTTTCGCGCTCTCAGACTACTTTTCCGTCAGAATCATGGGGACCCTGCTTCCCATTACGTTGGGGGCGGCCCTGTTGGCTGACCTGCTTCTGATTCCGGCAATGATAAAATTAGGGGCATTTAAATTCAAATCCAGTGTGTAACTGAAAGGATAGATTGATGGAGAAGAAGAATAAACTTACCAAGGGCGAACAGAAGGATCTCGAGAAAAAGATGGCACTGCTTGAGGAATCCCCTGACGATGCCCTGGCGGCGAGCAGGGTGGGTTATCTCCTCAACAAGGCCGGACGAAAAGCGGAGGCTTCTTCCTATCTTTGGAAGGCCTTCCGCAGTTTTATCAAGTCCGGACAGTACAGCATGTCGGTTATGGTGGCTGACGAATTGCTCTCCATTCAAACGAATAATGTGGAGATCATGCACCAGCTCTCCCGGATCGCGGATCAGAGGGACCTGGAGGTTCCCGTCTTAAAGATTTACAAGAAGTACAAAGGTTTCCATAACATCCCCCTGTTCTCGGATTTAAGCGAAATCGAGTTTCTCCAGTTGCTAAAGTCCTCCAAATATTATGATGTAAAGAAGAATAAAACGATTATCAAGGAGGGGGCCAAAGGGGAAGAGATTTTTCTTATCGTTGAGGGCCGGGTGGACGTAATGAAAAAGGGGAAAGCCAGGGAACAGTTCCTTTTAGGAAACCTGAATAAAGGGGATTTCTTAGGTGAGATTGCCTATATGTCGGATCGAAGAAGGAGTGCAACGGTCTCAGCAGCAGACCCCTGCCAGCTTTTATCATGGGCGGGGAAGGATATCCGCGAGTTAAATGATCGCCACCCAAAGGTCACGGAGGTGCTTTTTCAGGCCTTCTGGCAACGCTCTTTAGACACGGTATTGAGCCTTTCGCCCCTGTTTTCCCACCTTGATAAGAATAAACGGGCCGGGATTATTAAGCAATTTAAGTCAAAATCCTATTCACCCAAGGATATTGTCCTTCGGGAGGGAGAGGAAAATCCCGAAGGAACCCTGTATATTATCAAAAAGGGCGAGGCCATCGTCTGCTGCGAAGACAGGGGTGGTTTTAAAAATCCCATAGCCACTCTCAAGGTTGGGGATATCTTCGGAGAATACTCTGCTTTAGCGAACAAGCCCTGTACCGCCACGGTAATGGCCAGCACACCCATGGAGGTCCTTACACTTCAGAGGTCAGATTTCGCCGAGATAATCAGAGGGGATTCAGAGGCTGCCCGGATACTCGAGGAGATACGAAAAGAGAGACTGGATGAAACCCTGCTTCAGATGTCCTATTTCCAGTTAATAGAGGATATGGGTCATCACTGACCCCTCAATTTTTCCTGGACCTCCTGCTTTTTCTTGCAGGCGATACACCGGGTCGTAACGGGCCGGGCCTTCAATCGCTTAAGGGATATTGCTTTTCCGCACTCTTCACAGATGCCGTAGGTACCTTCTTCGATACGTTCCAACGCACTCTCTATCTTGGAGATCAGGTTTCTGTCTCTCTCTTTCATATGGATATTGTAATCCATATCTGATTCCATCGAGGCCTGGTCGGAAAAATCAGGGGGTTGTTCGGAACCTTCGGAAAGTTCGCTGACCGAGTTGTTTTTCGTCTTTGTAATCAGTCCTTCTAAAATTTTAGTCAGGAGCTGTCGAAAATATTCCTTATTTTTGGCTGTCAGCATGATTCCGCCCTGTAGGAAAGATTTTAACCCTTTAATAGATCCGCTAATATTCCCATTTCAGACACCTTTGACTTTGCCCCGGTCCGGCATGAGAGGAATCGAATGCCCGGGACGGACAGTATCATCTTCCCGGGCATTGGGGATTTTTGCGATTAATACATGTCTTCCGGCGGCATTTGTGGGTAAGCGGATTTTTTCTCCTCCGGTTTTTCAGCCACCATGGCTTCCGTGGTCATGAGAAGTCCTGCCACGGACGCCGAGTTCTGAAGGGCAAACCGGGCAACCTTGGTGGGGTCTATGATACCGGCGGCTACCAGATCTTCGTATTGACCCGTTTCCGCATTGAAACCAAAATTACCTTTCCCTTCGGCTACCCGCTGGACGACAATCGAGCCCTCAAAACCCGCATTGTTGGCGATTTGTCTTACCGGTTCCTCGAGCGCGCGTTTGATGATACTTACACCCAATTGCTCCTCGCCATCAAAACTGGCCTTTTCAAGGGCCTTTATGGAGCGGATAAAGGCAACGCCCCCACCCGGCACAATACCTTCCTCCACGGCTGCCCGGGTCGCATTAAGCGCATCTTCCACCCTGGCCTTTTTTTCTTTCATCTCGGCCTCGGTAGCGGCTCCGACATTAATCACTGCCACACCACCGATTAACTTGGCGAGACGCTCCTGGAGTTTTTCCCGGTCATAATCGCTTGTGGTTTCATCGATCTGGACCCTGATCTGTTTGACACGGCCTTCCAGATCCTGGCGCTTTCCCCCCCCATCCACGATGGTGGTATTATCCTTATCAATGGTTATTTTTTTCGCTGTACCAAGGTCCTTTAAAGTGACATTCTCTAATTTGAGGCCGAGATCTTCACTGAGGACCCTGCCGCCGGTGAGTATAGCAATGTCTTCCAGCATGGCCTTACGCCTGTCTCCAAAACCGGGGGCCTTCACGGTAGAGCATTTGAGCGTGCCCCTCAACTTATTGACTACCAGAGTGGCTAAGGCCTCTCCTTCCACGTCCTCCGCTATGATCAGAACAGGTTTTCCCGTCCTGGCAATCTGTTCAAGTATGGGAACCATATCCTTCATCGTGCTGATCTTTTTTTCATGTAAAAGGATATAGGGGTCCTCTAAATGGACCTCCATTTTTTCCGGGTCTGTCACAAAGTAGGGACTGAGATAACCACGGTCAAACTGCATGCCTTCCACGATTTCCAGTGTGGTATCCATGCTTTTTGCTTCCTCAACCGTAATGACGCCTTCCTTGCCCACCTTTTCCATGGCCTCGGCGATGATATCTCCAATGGTACGGTCATTATTCGCTGAAACCGTTCCGACCTGGGCAATTTCCGTTTTGTCCTTGGTAGGTTTTGACATTTTCTTTAATTCCTGGATTACCAACTCAACGGCCTTTTCAATTCCGCGTTTTATGGACATCGGATTGGATCCGGCGGTCACGAGCTTGGCGCCTTCCCTGTAGATGGCCTGAGCCAGGATCGTCGCGGTCGTTGTACCGTCACCCGCCACGTCGGATGTCTTTGAGGCCACCTCTTTCACCATCTGGGCACCCATGTTCTCAAACTTATCTTCCAGTTCAATCTCCTTGGCTACGGTGACACCGTCCTTGGTAGTGGTGGGGGAACCCCAGGATTTTTCAAGGAGCACGTTGCGTCCTCTGGGGCCGAGGGTGACCTTAACGGCATTCGCAAGGGTATCAACTCCCTTCATCATTTTTTCCCGCGCCTGGGCGCTGTATTTGATCTCTTTCTTGGCCATAACACGACACCTCCCTTGATTACTTCTCAATAACGCCGAGGATGTCATCCTCTCGCATGATTAGATGTTCAACGTCTTCGATTTTTATTTCATTACCCGCGTACTTGCCGAAGAGAATGCGGTCATTCTTTTTGACATCAAGGGGGATTCGCTTCCCGTTTTCATCCAATTTCCCGGCACCGACCGCGACGACTTTCCCTTCCTGGGGTTTTTCCTTGGCCGTGTCAGGGATAATAATGCCTCCCTTTGTCTTTTCCTCTTCTTCGATCCTCAAAACCAATACCCTGTCATTCAAAGGCTTGATCTTCATATCCCGAAACCTCCTTTTCCAATAATTATTAAATGTTGACAAGAATCATAGATATCCGATTTGTGTTCATAATTGAAATGGATATCAAAACGGATTTAAGAGCATCTAAATATTTGATATTATGGGGCATACATGAATTTTGCAAAAAATAATCATCTTAGGGGATTTGTCAATATCCCGCATGTGTTTTTCTGTGTGCAAAATCATATTTGTCCCGTTAAGTCATCGAGGGGATCCGGTTCCCTGTCGATCCGATCATGATCCTATGGGGATTCATGCCACCTGACCATTGAACGCTTCGTTTGGTCCCCGTCTTTTACCCCCCTATCCCTTTACAATATGTAAAAAATACCGACAAAAATCGCGATAATCTTGAGCTAAGGAGATTTGCATAATTAAAAAAATATGAATTACTTCAAATGGTTAAATATCGACCTATCCGGCCGGACCTCTGGCACAACAATTGCCTAATCCCTGTTTGGGTGCTGAATAATGCCTATTCCCTGCCGGTCCCGACCTTTTTTGTGCAGGATTCTTTTAAAAACTATTCCATGTCAATGAGGGAGTGAAAATGTTTTTTAAACGAAAGGGATTCCAGTTGCTTATGGCATTTTTCCTGGGAATGATCGTTCTGATACTACCCAGGCCCGAAGGGATAACATTTAAGATAACCGGTAATGATGCCGTGAAGTTGCTGCCACATATCGATGAACATTTTGACCGGGTTCATACAAGTGAAAAGAGTCCAATCACCTATGTTATCAGGGCCAAAAATCCAGGGGGAGAGGAGTCCACATCGCTTTTCCTTGGAGCGAAGGCCAAGAAATTAGGCCTATCGGAAATCCGGGTTTCTCATGTGGACGGCCTATCTCCCAAGGCCATGAGATTCCTGGCCGTTTTGGTCGTATTACTTTTCCTTTTTATACTGGAACCCATCCCCCTTGAGATCACCGCTATCGGTATTGCCGTACTGCTGGTTCTCATGGGAGTAGGGGAGGTTAAAGATGTCTGGGCGGCCTATATGCACCCGGTCGTTGTCTTTATCATGTGCTGTCTTATATTTGCGATTTCCCTGGAAAAAGTGGGACTCACAAAAAGGCTTGGATACTTCATCATAAAAAGGGCCGGAGACAGTGTGGTAAAATTTACGTTTATTATCTCCATCGGACTGGGTATCTCGTCCGCCTTTATGCATGACGCGGCCGCTACCGCCATAGGCATCGTTACCATGCTCCCCCTGATGAGGTCTGTAGGGATTGAACCCAACACCAATACATCGCGGTTCATGATGCTCTCCCTGGCTTTTGCCTGTTCCAGCGGAGGAATGGGATCCTTAATTGGAGGCGGGAGATGCATGGTATCGGCCGCCTTTCTCAAGGAGTTCACCGGGATTGATCTCAGTTTTTTTGACTGGATAAAGTATGCGATGCCTGCCGCCCTGTTGACTGTGCCTGCCGCAGTACTGGTTGTCTATTTTGTATTTCGCCCGGACACGAGAATTAAGCTTCCGAAATTCGAAGAAAACCTCGGGCCATGGACGTCACTTGAAAAAAAGACTCTGGTTATCACACTTTTTGTCTTTATCATGTGGCTCACAAAGGGCTTGCACGGGTTGGATTATT
>CAYTUL010000236.1:0-6624 GCA_964441135.1 uncultured Desulfobacteraceae bacterium
CCTTGAATGTACCAAAGCCGACCAATGTGACCGATTTATTCTTTTTCAGCGATTCAGTGATCGTCGAGAAGATACAATTTACCGCCTCCCGAGCACCCTTTTTCGTGCTCGTTACCTTAGCCACCTCTTTGACCAGATCCCCTTTGTTCATATCCATTCCTCCGTGTTTAATAAATAACAATCAAGACATCCTATCCCGGTTCGCGGATTTTTCAAAAACTTCCTAAGGGACAACCCGGCGTTCAGCGATTTTGCCCTTCTGAAGACGGAAATTATCCGTAACCGCGAAGCCCTGGTCGCCCTTTATTATTTCCCTGTCCCCCCACATCTTGAAATTATTGATTGTTAAAAGCCTGGTTTGTCTTTCAAATGCCGACATTGAACACCGGAGTCGTTGAGTTTCCCATTGGATTGTCCCATGTTCGATTTTATATTAGAAAGTAATAAACAGGTTTCAGCTTTCTATTTTCAGCAAAAAAGAATGGAATCTATTGGAGGAGTATTTATAATTTTTGTAAAATATCACTCTTTAATCAAAATATCAATAATTTTCTTGGGTCTCTATCGTCCCTTCTTACTACCCCGATACCATGTATACTATGGATCTTTTTCCCTTGACTCCTAGGGGTAATTTCTCTAAAGTCCTTCCTGTAAAATCAAATATTTCAGCACAAAATGAAAATATCTCTCATTAATCCCAGTTGCGCTGTCGAAGAAGGCCGCGATCTGTATACAAATGATGTAGCAGGCGCGCTATTCACAATGCAGCCATTAAAAAAAGTAACGCTGGGAATGCCCTTAGCCCTTCCTACCTTGGCTGCCCACACACCTTTTCATCATGAAGTGAAGATTATCGACGAAGAAATAGAGGAAATCGACTTTAATGAACCCGTTGATCTGGTCGGTATTACTGCAATGACATTTAAGGCCAAGCGGGCCTATGAGATCTCGCACGAATTTAAGAAACGCGGTGTAAAAGTTGTGTTGGGAGGTATACACGCTTCCATGTGCCCGGATGAAGCTTTACAATATGTGGATAGCGTGGTTGTGGGCGAGGCAGAGGATATATGGGAGACGGTCCTTTCTGATGCTAAAGACGGTAGATTGAATCAAGTTTACAAAGCCAACGGATTCCCCAATCTCGAAGGGTCAAAAATACCAAGATACGATTTAGTAAAAAATAAAAGCTATCTATACACATACCTGCAAACAACTCGAGGATGTCCGTACAATTGTAAATTCTGCACGGTCACAAAGCAAAATGGCCGGAGAGTGCGAAAGAAATTACCCCAACAGGTAATAAAGGAATTGGATTCCCTGCTCAAGCTAAAGCCGAAGAAGGAGTTTGTATTCCGGGATAGAAAAGAAGGGCGACGCAAGCGATTTGTGGGTAACATCGCCTTTATCGACGACAACTTCGCCATAGACCGGAACCATGCCCTTGCCGTGTGTCATGCCCTAATTAAGTATCAGGAGGATAATAATTGCATAGTCGGGTGGTACACGCAGGCTAATCTAAATATCGGATTTGATGAAGAGCTGCTGGAAGCCATGGCAGAATCGAACTGTTTTCATGTATTCGTAGGCATCGAAAGCGTCGATCCGGATATTCTGAAGAAAATGAATAAGCAAATGAATCAGCCGAAACGCTACGGCGAAGCGGTCACCAATATACAGAAACACGGCATCCGCGTGATTGGTTCAACAATTATTGGAGAAGACGGGACCACATGGGAAAGTACGAAATTATTAAAATCCTTTCTGGACGAAAACAATATATTGCATGTGTTGGTCAATGTATTAACGCCCTATCCTGGCACTGAAATTTGCAACGATTTCGTCAAGGAAGAAAGGTTATTAACACGCAATCCCCAAAAGTATAACATTCGAAATGTGGTATTCAAGCCCAAGGGTGTTTCTAAAGAACAACTGGAAGAGATGTATGTATGGCTTTGCCGGTCGGTTTTTAATTATCGTGCGTCCTATGAGCGTGGAAAACCGTTGTTGAAATTCGGAGGACGCCTCGCCTTACCCTTCTATCTTCGATTACCGGCGTTAGGGGGATTCCTTTTCTCTCTGTGTATCCTGTTTTTTCGTGGCAAAATAAGGCTGAAACCCGCCTTATGGTCATTTTACAAGATGCCTTACCTACTGCTTTTCAAAGGCACCTTCTATGCCATGGAGCTGGTTTCAATCAGCCTCGATTATGATGATTTCGCCTATCGGGAAGAGAACCGGTTTATGACCGAGAGCGTAAGCCTTGGTGAGGAAGATAATTTATTAAGCATTTCTCATCAGATTGTCCCGGTAAGAGACCCGAAAGGGAAAAAATATGGAACGTTTTATTTAGATGGTCTCGATCTTCGTAAATATGGCTACCCGGTTCCGGCCGAAAATCTGTACCGGCCCGTACTGCTTCTCGGTGGTACAAGCATACCGGTTTCCTATCGAAGGAGACTGATTAAATCCTTTTTGGAAGCAGGCTACGAAGTCGCTTCCATTGAAAATCCAATTGGTGGGCCTTTCGACTTTAGGATAAATCCTGTGAAGGAAAGACCGGACGCGTTAAAGGATTATATGGAGTTTTTACAAAACTCTAACAAAGTTAAAGAAATCAATATTGTCGCACAATCCTATTCGGCCTTTGAATTGGTCAGGGTATTGCTGGAAGATCCTTCTCGGTATAAAGACTTTGTCAAATGCATTGTTTTAGTGAACCCTCCTGGATTCGATGAGAATTTGAATATGTCAAAGCATATTTTTCGTTTTTTATGGAAGCACGCTATTCGGGGGTATCTGAATCCAAAATCTAACCATCCGGATAGGGTTGGTTTCAGGAAAAAAGAGAAAGCCGGGATCCGCACCTGGACCGGGATATCCTTGACCAATATTTTTCGAAGTGTGCGGGAAGTTCATGACATTGTACATTACCGGATCAAAACGCCTTTAAAAAAATTGCAGGAACAGGGGTATAAAATCTGTTTTTTCCTCCAAACCAATGATCAGGTGGTTCCTGCCCATATTACTCTGAAACATGCGGAAGATTTGGTGCCGCAAGGCCAGATTAAATGTGTGGAGGGGGGCCACAACGATCTATTTTTTCAGGAATGGCAAAGAAATAATTTTATTGAATACTATAAGCAAATGACAGAAGTGTAAAGGGGGACCGTAATCCCCTTCCTTTACGACCTTTATTTCTCTCTAAACCCTGTAACTGACAGCAGAAGACGTTTAGTCCAATTTCCTCCTTCGAATCATGTCATGGTTCAAAGGACCGGGTGCATCTAATCGATCCAACCTTAACATTCATGCCCTGAAATATGCACGGTCGTCCCCTTTCAAGTACCTGATAATAAAGGATACGTCTCCTTTCATAGGCACCTTAAAAATACATTTTCCCGTGACCCAGGGTGAAGTGAAAAACGGGCCGATCGACCCGGTTAAAATATAAGGGGGCATGTTTCATTCCTTTGGGAACAAAGACCAGACAACTACGGGTAATGGTATGTTTTTCATCTTCGATCCAGAATTCCGCTTCAGCTCCCAGATTATGCGGATCATCCGGATCGCCGCTGAAAAAGGCCAAGACCTCATCATAATCATGGGCATGGGCTTGGGCGCCACGCTTTTTTGGGGTCTCTTTCCGTGGATATATCCAGACGGTTTCGACATAAAAAGCGCCCGGGACGGTCTCATTATCCAGCCAGAGCACCCTTCCGGTCTCCCCCTTCGCCACCTGCCCCAACGGCGGGCTCCAGGGTGCTTCAACAATGTTCTTATTCAGTTCCGTAACAATGTACTTTTCATATAGCCTTCCATTCCGCCCTGCCTGCTGCTTATCCGAAGATCCGGTTTCCTGTTTTTGCGCACCCTCTCCTCCCGTGGTGTACATTTTGCCCCTGTGGCTGCTGAAGTGAAAAACGGGGGTATTGACGCCAAGGACCCTAAGGGGACAATGCTGCAATCCCTTTGGAACAAAGATCAGGCAGGTCTTTGTTAGAACATATTTCTCTTCGTCCAACCAGAACTCTACTTCTGCGCCCAGATCATACGGGTCCTCCGGACTGGTCCCAAAAAAGCCCAGCACCTCGTCATAATCATGGGTGTGGGCTTGTATGCCGCCCTTTCTTTGTACTTCGCTTTTCCCACCGCGGATCCAGACCGCCTCTGTATAGCAGGCTCCAGGGACCATTTCGCTGTCCATGTAAAGGATTCTGCCGGATTTACCTTTTTCCACAGGTGCCACCTGCGGATGCCATTTTGTTCCAGGGATGTTTTGCTTTAGTTCTGTGACAAAATACCTGCTAAACCTCTTTTCTGACATCGTTCTTCCTCTTTCTGGCTGGCTTGGGATCATGCCAGGCCAAGTCTCCGATTCTGACCTCCGATACCCGGATCGAAGCAGCGGGCGTGGTCGGACTCCGGAAATTTATAAGATGGTTTGTTTATTTTTGACCGCACTTCCAGGGCATACCTCTCTCATGGCACACAGATTACAACTTTTCTTCCGGATAGGAAATGATAATAGATTCGAAATGATAAATTATGTTTTTTCAATAAAATCTGGACTATTACAACTAAGATCGCCCATAAAATAGTGAGCATTGGTATATCGAGTGGTTTCCATATTGGCCAAAGAAGATATCATGCCATCACCCACATAGCCAGATAAAACAGGTTTTCGAAGATAATCCATATATCGATGTATTAAGCCTGAAATGAGTGTTTGGTAAGGAATGCCCATTTCCAATGCTTTTTTCTGAATCTTTTTAAAATCATGATCGTAAAGTCGGATTGTGATTCGCTTATGCTTTTTAAAAGTATTCTTCGCATTGCATTTTTAAGTTTGAAACAATTCTTATTGAGTGTATATTTCTTCTGAATCGATAACAGGAAGAGCCTTGCACTATACAGAGGGTTAATAATTCCAAATCATAGCGGGCCAATAGGGGGCACAGCATCATGGTGCCTTCGGGATCAACAATAGGATATTTATGCTGATTGATTTCGCATTGCTAACGGTTTTCAATATAGGATTTCCCCTCATCAGCCTGAGAAATATTTAGAGACGTTGTATCATATGACAAGCTTGATGGAACAAGACAAGCATCATCAAATTCCTCACCATGTTACGGAGATCATTCTTGAAAGCATCTCCGATGGGGTTTTCACAGTGGACCATGAGTGGCGTATTACCTCGTTCAATCGTGCCGCTGAAGTGATTACCGGGATACCTCGCGAAGAGGCTGTCGGTAAATTCTGCTGGGAAATCTTTCGATCCAATATGTGCGAAAGGGACTGTGCCTTGCGGCGGACCATGAAACGTGGAAAATCATTCATCGATACTTCTACCTATATTATTACCAAGGAGGGCCGCCATATCCCGGTAGTTGTTTCCACTTCGCTTCTTAAGGATACAGACGGTAAAGTCCTCGGCGGAGTCGAAACGTTCCGTGATATGAGCCTGGTTGAGGAACTGCGTAAGGAGTTGGAAGGGCGTTTTCAAGTAGGCGATATGGTAAGCCGAAATCCAGGGATGCACAAGATCTTCAGGATTCTACCCCAGGTGGCGGAAAGCGACAGTACGGTATTGATCCAAGGCGAAACAGGGACCGGGAAGGAGCTTCTTGCAAAGGCGATCCACGAGTTAAGCCCAAGGCGGAAAAAACCCTTTATTGCGGTCAACTGCGGGGCACTTCCGGACACCCTTCTGGAATCGGAACTCTTTGGATACAAGAAAGGAGCCTTCACCGATGCAACCAGGGATAAACCAGGGTTTTTTTCTTCAGCGGAAGGCGGAACGATCTTGCTTGATGAAGTAGGAGATCTCAGTGCAGCCTTCCAAGTGCGGCTGCTGAGAGTGCTTCAAAATCAAACGTACCAGCCGCTTGGCGCCACGGCCCCGGTCCAGGCAAACGTCCGCATCCTGGCTGCCACAAATAGGGACCTCGAGAATCTGGTAAAAAAGGGGACTTTTCGACACGATCTCTTTTATCGCATCAACGTGATCCGGTTGGACCTCCCCCCACTACGGGAACGTAAGGAAGATATCCCGATGCTTGTGAAGCATTTTATCGGGCGATTTAATCGGCTGCATGGCCGGTCAGTCACGGGAATCAGCCAGGAAGCCCTCTCGCTTCTCATGTTTCATGACTATCCGGGAAATATTCGGGAACTTGAAAATGTCATCGAACATGCTTTTGCGCTCTGCCACGAAGGACAGATCGAAATCCCTTGTTTGCCGGAAAACCTGAGGATTGCCAGTCCCCAACCGGCCCCGCGTGGCACTATGGATGCAGTTCTGAAATCAACGGAAGCCCAGGTCATCCGAGATGCACTTGAACGAAACAGAAATAACCGGCTGGCCGCCGCGCACGAGCTTGGCATTCATAAGAGTACCCTATTTAGAAAAATCAAGGCGTTAGGGATTGATCTCCCGGACAAGAAGGGGCAGAAAAACCGAAGGCGAAACCAATAAGGTCGCAATAATGCGACTTTACAAATCTATTTGATTGCAAAAAAGCAATCTTTCCAGTTCTCTTCATACTCTCCGACTCTCCTTTTTCTTAAGTTAACTTACTGATAACTCGATATTTTCCGTCATTTTAATGTCCGCTTCTACCC
>CAYTUL010000237.1:0-6611 GCA_964441135.1 uncultured Desulfobacteraceae bacterium
GAGCTTGAATGGAGTATCAAGATCTTTCAGGACTCCTTCATGAAACTTAAGTATTTGAGAAACCCCGTTGTCGCCGCCACTGCGTGGATGGCCTTAGGCGTCGGTTGTGAAATATGCCTCGCCGCCGACCGGGTGCGGTTCGCAGCGGAGACCTATATGGGTCTGGTAGAATCCGGTGTGGGCCTGATCCCGGCTGGAGGGGGCTCCAAAGAGATGGTGATTCGAAACACGGAACGCCTCTTTGAGGTCCAGAAGGGCGGAATCTATTCAAAGCAGATCGAGCTGATGCCCTATATAGCAAGGGCCTTTGAAACCATAGCCATGGCCAAGGTTTCCACCTCGGGTCCGGAAGCGGTTAAACTCGGCTATCTGAGACCCACCGACCGGATGACGGTCAATCGGGATCACCTGATACTGGACGCAAAAAACACGGTACTTGCCATGAATCTGGAAGGTTATCAACCATTGAAACCAAAAAAGGATATCAGGGCGGCGGGGGAAAACAGTCTCGCCATGATCAAACTGGCCCTATGGGCGATGCATAAGGCGGGGTACATCACGGATCATGACGTCACCGTAGCAGGAAAGGTCGGATATGTGATATGCGGGGGGAAGGTCAAGGAGAACACCCCTGTGAGTGAACAATATCTCTTGGATCTGGAAAGGGAGGCGTTTTTGAGCCTGTGCGGCGATCCCAAAACCCAGGCGCGAATTCAGCACATGCTGACCACAGGCAAACCCTTAAGGAATTAGCAGGTAGGGAAAAGGAGGATTAAAAATGAAGGAAGCGGTTATCGTGGCCGCCTGCAGGACCGCGGTCGGAAAGGCGCCACGGGGAACATTGAAGGATGTAAGACCGGAAGAGATGGGATGCACTGTCCTGGGTGAGCTTATTAAAAGGGCCGATGACCTGGATCCCGCACTCATTGACGACGTGATCATAGGTTGTACCTTTCCGGAGGCAACCCAGGGACTCAATCTCGGCCGCGTCCTTGTCATGTCCATGGGCTGGCCGGATCGAATACCGGGTATGACCGTCAACAGGTTCTGTTCATCGGGCCTTCAGGCTATTGCTATTGGCGCTGAAAAGATCATGTGCGGGTATTCCGATGTGATCGTGGCCGGGGGGGTCGAGAGCATGAGTCAAATCCCCATGGGAGGAAGCATGATGTATCCGAACCCCGCGCTCGTTGAAAGGAGGCCCGGAGCTTTTACGGGCATGGGCCTGACCGCTGAAAACGTGGCCGAGCGTTTCCATATCGGCAGGGATGAACAGGATGAATTCGGAGCCTTGAGCCAGCAGAAGGCCGAGGCTGCCGTGAAGGCCGGGCGCTTCGAGAGCCAGATTGTTCCCCTGAAGGTAAAGCAACAGAGACAACTGCCCAATGGACACTTTGAATTCGGGGAGATCATTTTTGATAAAGACGAAGGCGTGCGGCCGGGCACGACAAAAGAGAGTATTTCAAAGCTTCGTCCGGCATTCAAACCCGGCGGCACGGTGACCGCCGGGAACTCCTCCCAGACAAGCGATGCTGCCGCCGGTGTTATCCTCATGTCCAAGGAGAAGGCCGGTGAGCTGGGTCTGAAGCCGATGGCCACCTTCCGGTGCCACGTGGTCGAAGGTTGTGAACCCGAATACATGGGTGTCGGGCCGGCCGTGGCTATTCCGAAGGTGCTCAGGATCGCGGGAATGGACCTTGATCAGATAGAACTGATCGAGCTGAACGAGGCATTCGCGGCCCAGGCAATCTATTGCATGGATAAACTCGGGATTAACAGGGATATCACAAACGTGAACGGAGGGGCAATCGCTTTGGGTCACCCCTTGGGAGCCACCGGGGCGAAGTTGACCACACAACTGGTATATGAGATGCGGGAGAGGAAGGCGCGGTGGGGTCTGGTATCGATGTGTATTGGATTCGGGATGGGTGCCGCCGCAATTTTTGAGATAGAGAATGATTAAAGGGATGAGATCCGGAATCCAGAAAAGGAGTGGAAAATGGCTTATGGGAGACTTTTTCGGGGTGGAGAGTTTTTAATCACGGACGCACTAACCGGGGAGGTATTCACACCTGAAGATATGACAAAGGATCAGCGCATGATCGGACAATCCGCGGAGGAGTTTTACCTCGGGGAGCTCTTGCCCAGCAGGGAAGATATTCAAAACCTGAATCCCGAATTATCGAGGAAGCTGCTTAAAAAAATGGGGGAACTGGGATTTTTAGGAGCGGATATGCCCGAGGTATACGGCGGAACGGAATTGGATAAGGTGAGCTCTACGCTGATCTCGGAGAAAATCAGTCCCGGAATCGGTGGATTCAGCGTGACCTACTCCGTGCAGACGGGCATCGGCAGCCTTCCTGTTGTCCTGTTCGGGACACCGGATCAGAAAAAGCGTTATCTTCCCGGATTAGCCTCGGCCGAGCTGGTCGGCGCTTACGCCCTTACGGAGCCGGAACACGGGTCCGACGCCCTGAGTGCCGAGACGACCGCTGTTTTATCGGATGATGGAAAGTATTACATCCTGAACGGTCAGAAACAGTTCATCTCCAACGCGGGCTTTGCCGATCTCTTCCTGACATACGCCCAGGTGGATGAAACCAAATTCACCAGTTTCATCGTGGAGAGGAAGTGGCCGGGGGTATCCGTGGACGAGGAAGAACAAAAGATGGGGATGCACGGCAGTTCAACCCGGGCGGTTATTTTCCAGGATGTCAGGGTACCTGTGGAAAATGTCTTAGGGGAAGTCGGCAGGGGTCATGTGGTGGCCCTCAATACCCTCAATATCGGGAGGTATAAATTAGGGGCCGTAACCGTCGGATCTTCCAAGTCCCTTGTGGCAGAAGCAATAAAATACGCAAAGGGCAGGGTGCAGTTTGGAAAACCGATTTGTCAATTCGGTTTGATAAAGCACAAGTTAGCTGAAATGATTATCAGGACCTATGTGATCGAAAGCATGGTCTACAGGACAGCCGGCCTGCTGGATCTGGCCCTCGAGGGTATTGATTTAACCAGTGAAGATGCAGGTCTCAAAACAGGAGAGGCCATTAGAAAATGCGCCCTGGAATGCTCCATTAATAAAATATACGGCTCTGAGATGTTGAACTTCGTGGCGGATGAATGTGTGCAGATCATGGGAGGATACGGATATATCAAGGACTATCCGGCAGAAGCCGCCTACAGAGATGCCAGGATTAATCGGATATGGGAAGGGACCAACGAGATTAATCGCCTCCTGATCGTGGAAATCCTGTTAAAAGCGGCCATGAAAGGGGAACTCCCGCTGATGGAGGCCATAAAGGAAGTGACGGATGAGCTTTTGACCTTCCGGCCCTCCATGGAGGAGGATGAAGAGATCCTTGGAAAAGAGAAGAAAATGCTGGCCATGTCCAAAAAGATCGGCCTTTTATCCGCGGGTGCAGCGGCACAAAAATACATGCAGAAGCTTGTAAACGAACAGGAGATCCTAGCACTGATAGCCGATATCATCATCGAGATCTTTGCCATGGAAAGCGTTCTTTTACGGACGTTAAAAAAGATAGAAAAGGAAGGGGAAGAACAATCCAGGATACATATCGCAGCGACCCGTGTCTATATCAATGACGCCTTTCCCAGGGTGGAAATAATGGCAAAACAGATCTTTTCCGCCATCTCTGAAGGAGAAGAACTGAGAACCCGGCTAATGGCCTTGAAGAGATTGGCCAAATACACACCGATTAACACGATTTCCCTTCGCAGGGATATTGCAGAGAGTAGTATTTCGGTTGCCCGGTATCACCTGACGAAATCTTAATATTCTCTATGAAATCTCTTGCTTTTCATTTTTGAGGGATATAGGTATCTTGTAGTGTCCCTTGTCTGTTGGCAGTGGTCCGTTGTATAAGTGATTTAAATACCTTATGTGACAAGGTTGTTTGAACAGTAATTCATCGCAACTACCTGAAAAAGTAGTCATTGTAGTCCTGACTACAGACAACGGACAACAAACAACGGACACTACCGATATTTTCCATGGGGGTCCGTATATAAGGACCCTCTTTTCTTTTATGAGGAAATGCTTCAGGAGAACCCTATGGATGATGATATTCAGAGATTGAGAAACATCGGAATCAGCGCTCATATTGATTCCGGCAAGACTACCCTCACGGAGAGGATCCTTTACTATACCAAAAGAATCACCATGGTACATGAGGTTAAGGGCAAAGACGGCGTCGGCGCCAAGATGGATTCCATGGAATTGGAGAGGGAAAGGGGTATAACCATCTCATCGGCCGCCACCTACTGCGGATGGAAGAACCACACGATAAACCTTATCGACACACCGGGCCATGTGGATTTTACCATTGAAGTGGAACGGGCCCTGCGGGTTCTGGATAGCTCCATCCTGGTCCTGTGTGCCGTTGGAGGGGTTCAGTCCCAGACGATCACGGTGGACAGACAGATGAACAGGCACAAGGTCCCGAGGGTCGCATTTATCAACAAATGCGACAGATCAGGCGCGGACCCGAATCGTGTGGTTAACCAGCTTCGCCAGAGATTGAATCACAACGCCGTGCTCATGCAAATACCTGTCGGCTTGGAAGGAGGTTTATCCGGGATAGTGGACATTGTCAGCATGAAGGCGATCTATTTTGAAGGGCCCTTTGGCGAGAATCTCAGGATCGATGAGATCCCCCCCCGACTTCTCGAGGAGGCGGCGGTCCGGAGGGAAGAGCTTTTGGATGCGGCCTCCATGTTCTCGGATGAATTGACCGGGGCCGTTCTTGACGACACGGTCGATGAGGCACTCATTCACGAGGCCGTCAGGAGGGGCACTCTCTCAAGACAGCTTATTCCGGTATTTTTGGGTTCGGCCTATAAGAATATCGGTGTTCAGCCCCTGCTTGACGCCGTTACGCGTTATCTTCCTTCTCCCGGGGAAGTGGAGAATACAGCCCTTGATATGGCCCAGGGAAGCAGAAAGGTCATTATGTCATCCAACCCCCGTGACCCCCTTGTGTCCCTTGCCTTTAAACTTGAAGTGACTCCCTATGGTCAACTTACGTACCTGCGGATTTACCAGGGGTCCATAAAAAAAGGGGATAACATCGTGAATACGAGGGACCGGAAAAAGATAAAAATAGGGAGGCTCGTCAGGATGCATTCGGATGAGATGGAGGATATCCAAAGCGCCCGGGCGGGTGACATCGTTGCCCTGTTCGGAGTGGATTGTTTCTCGGGGGACACCTTCACCGACGGGAAATTGAGATATGCCCTCAGCTCCATTTTTGTCCCGGAGCCGGTAATCTCATTGAGCGTGTCCCCGAAGGATAATAAATCCGAACAGAACATGTCAAAGGCCCTGAATCGATTCGTCCGGGAAGATCCTACTTTTCGCTCCCGCGTGGATATGGAGACCGGTGAAACGATCATCTCCGGCATGGGAGAATTGCACCTTGATATCTACGTGGAAAGGATGAGGAGAGAATTCAAGGCCGAGGTAGAGACCGGTATGCCCCAGGTGGCCTATAGAGAGGCCATATCACGGAGGGCCGAGTTTGATTATATTCACAAGAAGCAGACTGGCGGGGCCGGGCAGTATGGAAGGGTAGCCGGATACATGGAACCTTCCGAAGACGGTGTATATGAATTCGTAAACCAAGTAAAGGGAGGGGTCATTCCTACCGAATACATACCGGCCGTTGACAAGGGATTTCAATCCTGCCTCAAAAAGGGACGGCTTATCGGATTTCCGGTTCTCGGAATGAGGATCACGGCAAACGACGGTCAGTTTCATGCCGTGGATTCATCGGAAAAGGCCTTCACCCAGGCGGCCATCGGGGCCTTCAATCAGGCCTATATGAAGGCAGGACCCATTATCCTTGAGCCGATTATGAAAGTATCCGTGGAATGTCCCTCGGAATACCAGGGAAACGTCATGTCCTCGATAAATCAGCGCAGGGGGTTAATCACGAGCTCGGCGGAGGACGGCTTTTTTACAACCGTTGACGCGGAAGTGCCTTTGGCGGAAATGTTCGGCTACGCCACTACATTGAGATCACTAACCCAGGGAAAGGCTGAATTTACCATGGAGTTTTCCAGGTATTCGAAGGTGCCTGATTCGATAGCGGAGGAATTGAAGAAAAAACTTTCCGAAAGATCAAAGGGGAGGAAAGCGCAATGAACGATTTCATAAAAGTCAGTCCGTTGAAACTGCTTGAAATGTCATCAAAGAAGGGATTAGGAAAAGGGAAACTCGGGGTATTGATGGCCCGGGCGGGAGTCGGCAAAACCGCATGTTTAATACACATAGCCTTTGACAAGCTCTTTCGAAGGGAAAGACTGGTCCATATATCCCTCCTGGATACCCCTGAGAAAGTAACTTCCTATTATAATGTAATCTTTTTCGATCTTGTTGAGGCCCTTGACATCAAGGATGAATCCGAAAGCAGGTTGTTATTAGAGAGAAACCGGATGATACTCGCCTATATGAACAAGAGCTTTGAACTCAGACGCCTCAGGGGAAACCTTAAGAACCTCGTTGAAAAGATCGAATTTTTACCGGATTGCCTTATTGTCGACGGCCTTGATTTTGAAAACTCGGACAGGGGAATATTTGAAGGGCTCAGGGA
>CAYTUL010000238.1:0-6597 GCA_964441135.1 uncultured Desulfobacteraceae bacterium
ATTCACTTCCTGCCATGTGCAGGGCCAGGTCCACCATCCTGTTCGCGTATCCGAATTCGTTGTCATACCAGGAGAGGACCTTGACCATATCGCCTACAACCATCGTGGAAAGGGCGTCCAGTGTGGAGGACACAGTTGTGCCGTCAAAGTCTATGGATACCAGGGGGACTTCCGAATAGGCAAGAATTCCTTTTAAATATCCCTCGGCAGCCTCCCTGACCGCCCCGTTTATTTCATCCACCGTGGCGGGTTTGCTGAGCTGGGCGACAAGGTCTACGACCGATACATTCGGCGTGGGGACTCGAATGGCCATTCCGTTCAGTTTGCCCGCCAACTGGGGAAGAACCAGGGCAACGGCCTTGGCCGCCCCCGTGGTGGTCGGAATCATGGAAAGGGCTGCGGCTCTTGCCCTTCTCAGATCCTTATGCGGAAAATCCAGTAAACGCTGGTCCCCGGTGTAGGAGTGTGTTGTTGTCATAAGCCCTTTTTCAATCCCGAAATTATCCAGGAGGACCTTACACACAGGGGCGAGGCAATTCGTGGTACAGGAGGCGTTTGACACGATATGATGTTTCCGGGGATCATACTCCTGATGATTCACCCCCATCACGATGGTTATGTCCGGCTCCTTGGCCGGGGCTGAAATGATGACCTTTCTGGCCCCTGCTTCCAGGTGGGCCGCCGCCTTTTCCCTTTCCCTGAAAAGACCCGTGCACTCGAGCACAATTTCAGCACCCGTGTCTCCCCAGGGGATCTTTGAAGGATCCCTTTCCACGAAGATCCTGATCTCTTTTCCATCAACCATGAGCCCGTTGTCCGTGTGTGAAACGTCGGCGTCGAGTATGCCCTGGGAAGAGTCATATTTTAGCAGATGGGCCAGGGTCGCGGGATCAGTCAAATCATTTATAGCGACAAATTCCATCGATTTATTCGATAATCCCGCCCTGAAGACCATTCTTCCAATGCGACCAAAACCGTTGATTGCAACTTTAACAGCCATATTTTCCTCCTAAGTACGATATAAAAAGTAAAAAAGATTGGTTTGATTCGTCCCTCAATAAAAAGCCGATCGGCGATTCACGCTTCGGGGAAGCTCCAGTGCCATTATGATCGCGTCTTCACCCGTGTCCTTATAATATCGAGGACACCTGCCCACTTCGTGGAAACCCACTTTGGAATAAAGTCCTTTGGCCTCCAGGTTAGAGGGCCGGACTTCCAGCCGGACCCATTTCATCTTATTAAAGATCCATCTTTCAATCATCCCCGTGAGGATGAACTGCCCGAGACGCTGCCCCCTTTTTTTCGGGTGAACAGCGAAATTGGTTATCTGCACCTCATCACCCGAGAGCCAAAAACAGATATATCCCTCAAGATTTCTATCGATGATTAAGGCCCATAGATGGGTAATCGACTTTTCTATTTCCCTCCTGAAATCATGGGAGCTCCAGGGAGAAGGAAAAGACAGATTTTCAATCTCGAGAATCCGTTTCGCGTAAATTGGGAAATTTCCCTTTGCGATTCTTACAAGGCGGTCTATGCCCATTTCATGGTATCGCTCACCACTCGTCGTCGGCTGTTTGATATTATTCAGGCGGTCGAATACGTAATCGGTTCGGCGACCCTCTCTCTTTCCCTGCCTTCGTAAGAATGATTCCCATGAATGCAACATACAACCCGCAATCAACAGGCACCGGCTATTTCAACAGGTTCCCCGCAAGGGATATACTCATTTTCCCTGCTTCCTGGGCCTTTTCAGCCAATTCACCGAGGTCCAGGCTCGAGCGATTCTGTGCGATGGCGATTACCATGGGCAGGTTAACACCGGTCAGTACCTCGACCATTTCTTCCTGGAGAAAGGAAAGACTTATGTTGGAAGGGGTTCCTCCAAACATATCGGTGAGAATAAGGACTCCGTCTCCCTTGTTAAGTATGGATATCTTTTCCTCAATTTTCTTGCGAATCTCCTCGCTGTCCGAGGTTTGAGTGATGGATACGACTTCCACGGATTCCACCCGGCCGACGATAAATTCAGCTGCATTCAGGAATTCCCTTCCTAAGTCACAATGAGTAACGATCAGTATACCTATCATAATCAGGACCTTGCCGCTATTTCACCTGGAATCTCTGACGGGTTAAGTCAGAGGGCACGCCTTTTGGAGGCCGGACGGCCTTCGAGTCAATGGGCTATAATTCTTCATCGTTCTGCATGATCGTTTTATAGATCTCTTCTTTGGTAGAGACCTCCATGAGAACTTTTCTGAAGGAACCGTTTTTTAATATCTTCGCTATTCTTGCCAAGGCTTTAAGATGGATACTGGTGGAACTCTCAGGGGCCACAAGAAGGAAAAAGAGGTATACAGGCTGCCCATCCATGGAATCGAAGTCCAATCCTTTCAGACTCCTCCCGAAGGAGATAATCGGCTCATTGACTCCCTGAATTTTACCATGGGGTATGGCTACGCCATCACCGATACCGGTACTCCCCAAACGCTCCCTTTCCAAAAGCACTCTGACAAGAGAATCCTTATCCAGGGAAGGCTTTCCCCTGACAATGGCGTCGGCCAATTCTTCAATTACTCTCTTTTTATCACCGGCTTTCAAATCAAGGATAATGTTGTTTTCTTCTAATATTTCGGATAGTTTCATGGGTTAAAACGGTGTTCAATCATTTCTGTGAATATCTCAATTACTGGGCTCAATCAGGCCCAGGTTTCCGTCCTTGCGTTGATATATGACATTGATCTCCCTGGATCGGGAGTTCCTGAAGACCAGGAATTCCTGCTGGGACATATTGAACTGCATGGCCGCTTCTTCCGGGTCCATCGGTTTTGCAACCAGCTTTTCAACCTCTATCCTGGGCTCCTCGATACTTATCCCCGTAATCTCTTCGGACTCCGTCAGGCCCCGGGAGTTCTCGTTTTTGCGGTTTTCAGACCTCCTGTTCCTTATCTTATCACGATATCTCTTCACCTGTTTTTCAATTTTGTCCATGACCTGATCAATGGCCGAGTACATATCCTCTGTCTCTTCAACGGCCTTTATCATAGTCCCATTGACGCTGATTGTGACATCGGCCAGCCGCCTGAATTTCTCAACGGCAAGGACAATGTGGGCCTCTACCGGTATATCAAGATATTTGTCTATTTTTAATAATTTATCCTCAGCGTAGGCTTTTAGACTGTCTGTTGGTTCAATGTGCCTGAATGTTACCGTAATATCCATAATGATGACCTCCTCAAGGAGTAAGATTTGTTAACAAAATAAGCATCAAAAGTCAATTTGTACAGGATTCAATAGGGCATTCTTCTTTTACGCGAAGGCAGAATGCCGAGGGTTTCTCTGTATTTTGCGACCGTGCGCCGGGCCACGTTAATATTATAGTCTTTCAGCTTTTCCGCAACCTCCTGATCACTGAAGGGCTTTTTCTTATTTTCGGATTTTATAATATTCCGTATGTGTTCTTTTACGCTCTCCGAGGCGACGGAGTCTCCCTCCATGCTGTTTATGGCGCTGTTAAAGAAATATTTAAGTTCAAAGACACCCTGTGGGGTGTGGACGTATTTGTTGGTCGTAACCCTGCTGATGGTAGACTCGTGCATCTGGATATGTTCGGCCACATCCCTGAGCACGAGAGGTTTCAGGTGCGTTACGCCCTTATCAAAAAAATTACGCTGAAACTGGACGATACTTTCCGTGACTTTATAGATTGTCCTCTGGCGCTGATGAATGCTTTTAATCAACCATGCCGCTGACTTCAGTTTTTCCTGTATATATTCCCGGGTTCCCTGACCCAGAGCATCTTTGGAGGATAAAATCGTCTTGTAATAGTTATTGATTTTGAGTTTAGGCATCCCGTCTTCGTTAAGCACGATTTCATAGTCATCGCCTACCTTAAAGACATAGATATCCGGGCTGATGTAAATAGTCTCATCGTCCGTATATTGCCGGCCCGGTTTTGGCTCGAAATTTGTAATAATGGAGACAGAGGACAGGACCTCCTGTATGGGTATGGAAAGGGCCCTGGCTATCCGGTCATACCTCTTGTTTTCAAGGTTATCCATATGGTGCATGATAATATCTTCAACAATTGTGCCCTCCAGATTCTGGAACCTGGCCTGCAGCAGGAGGCATTCCCGCGTGTCTCTGGCGGCTACTCCAACGGGATCAAAGGTTTGAATCAGTCGAAGGGTCTCGGATACGACCTCCTGTGGGCAGTGGGTCGACTGGGATAACTCATCAATAGATACCTTCAAATATCCGTCGTCATCCAGATTGCCAATAATGTGTATCCCGATCTCTCTCTGGTTTTCATCCAAATCGCTTAAATTGAGCTGCCACATCAGGTGGGAGTGCAGGCTGGTTTTATTGGCATTCATGTTTTCGAAAGTGGGCAGGTCTCTCCCCCCCTCATAGGGGGTATCGGCCCATCCCGTATTATATTCGGCGAGATAGGCTTCCCAGTCCATGTCCTCATTAACGGTTTCCGCTATCGTCACCTCCGGGGTCGACTGCTCATCGGCTTCCTTGGGCTCCTCCTCAAAAGTTCTCTCCTCTTCACCCTCTTCCCCGGATTGTTCTTCAAGGAGGGGATTTGTCTCCATTTCCTGGGTGATGGTTTCAAGGAGCTCTAACCTGGACAACTGGAGGAGTTTGATGGCCTGTTGCAACTGGGGAGTCATGATGAGTTGCTGGGACAGGTTGAGAGATTGTTTCAGTTGCAATGCCATAGGGATATCTTCTTAGTGTCCTTTAGTTTCTGTCACAGGTTAAAATTATCCCCAAAGTATACATTACGGGCTATTTCGCTCTTGACTATTTTCTCCGGGGGACCGGACTCGATTATCCTTCCTTCATTGATTATATAAGCGGAATCGCAGACATCCAATGTATCCCGGACATTATGATCCGAGATGATAATTCCTATCCCCCGTTCCTTCAATCTTCCGATTATGATTTTGATGTCATTCAAGACAAGGGGGTCAATACCGGAAAACGGTTCATCAAGCAACATGAATCTCGGTTGAGTGACAAGCGCCCTGGTAATCTCAAGCCTTCTCCTCTCACCGCCGGATAGGGAGGACGCCTTCTGCTTGGCCAAATGATCGATATCGAGTTCCGATAAAAGATTCTTTAATCTTTCTTTTATCTCATAGGAAGGGAACCCGATTCCTTCTATTATTGCCAGAAGGTTTTCCTCGACGGTCAGTTTTCGAAAAACCGAGGGTTCCTGGGGCAGATAGGTTATTCCCTTCCGGGCCCTTAGATACATAGGGTATTCGGATATATCCTGATCATCTAAAAAGACCCTGCCCTTATCGGGCCGGATCAGGCCGATAATCATGTAAAAAGTGGTTGTTTTTCCCGCTCCGTTCGGCCCTAAGAGTCCGATGACCTCCTTTCGATTGAGGATCATGCTTATCCTGTCAACGACCCTTTTTGCCTTGTATGACTTGATCAGTTCCCTGACTTCAAGCTTCTCAACATGACCCGGCACGTAGGCTACCTTTTATCTTTCTTGGGAAACAGGACAGCCTTGGCCCTGCCTTCTTTGGAGCCTTCCACGATGCTTCGATTCTCTTTCAGGAAAAGTGTGATCTTCGCTCCTTCCACAAAGTCATCCCCCTGCTTGACTACAGGGTTGCCGGTTAGTACCAGTTTTTCCTCGCCGCTGTAATAGATGGCCTTTTCAGCCGTGGCGGTCCCGCCTGCGGGCCGGCGTATTTTGACCTCACCCTCCGCGACAATCTTATCTATATCGGCCTGGATTCCCTCCGGCCCTTTTCCGCTGGGCGGGCTTTGATAGTAAAGCAGTATCTTTCGACAATTGATAGTGAAATCGTCTCTTTTAACATCCACATTCCCTGTAAAGGTCACGATATTCTGTTTGTTATCAACCTCAAGTGTATCTGACCTGATTTCTATGGGCCCGGAACCTGTGCCTATTAATTTCTCGTTTTGGCCGGTTTCCGAAAAGGAGATTATTGGATGGATAGATAGGAGAAGGGGTATTAGTAAAAATAACAAGGTTTTTTTTTCGGGACGGTTCATAACTTCAGGGACTCTCTTTTGATAAAAGTTGTTACATTCGAGTTTATTCTGAGCTCCTCCCTTTTCAGATCAACCTGGAGACCCTTGCCGGCCGTAGAAAAAAATGGGCCGGTTATCTTCACCGGCTTATCGGTCATCAGGCGGCCCTCTTTCTGTTTATAAAGAATATTTTCGGTAACCAGACTGTATTCGTCGTCCATATTCCCGATCAGACCGCCGCTGAGGTTGATCTCGCTGGAGTTCTTATCATAATCCCCATGATTTCCCTTCAGTTCAATGGAGGAGTGATTACTGAGTTCCAGTTTCAACCGGTATTTGGTGAATGAAATGAGTTGTCTATCCTTTGAGAAATGAACTTCATCGGCATCGAGTACCCATTTTACCCCTTCATCAGGATCGTTCTGAATATAATGGATATTTTTAATCCCAAATCCCTCTTCGGAGACCAGCCCGTGCCGTATGAGACCTTCACCGCCCATAAAACCGGCCCTGACCAGGAAGAATCCGATAATCGCGAATAGAGCCGCTATCCCTATCAGTGGTGTGTAT
>CAYTUL010000239.1:0-6582 GCA_964441135.1 uncultured Desulfobacteraceae bacterium
CTTTAGTCCGTCTAATTAAGGAAGAAGCCCTCTGCCCGCCTCGTCTACCTTAATGGGTAAAACTTGCACATAAACGAGTTCGTCTCTTCAAAGAGATCCCCGCAGACCATTGAATCAATTGGTATGCAATATCCTAACCGGGCGATACTGAATTTCAATGAGTATCAGCCAGAAAAGCACCAATGGATAATATTCCTCATCAACAAGAACCGAATGATAACATAGCCTGGTGGCACTGGCACAGGCATCTTTATAACTGGGTCATCGGTTTTGCGGAATCACGGCACGGCGGAACGGCCCTTTTCGCCCTGAGTTTCGCTGAGTCGAGCTTTTTCCCGGTTCCGCCGGATGTCCTGTTAGGGCCACTTACCCTCGGCGCACCGAGAAAGTGGTTGCGGTTCGCCATTATGTGCTCCATAGCATCGGTTATCGGGGGGATATTGGGTTATATTATCGGTTTTTTTCTGTGGTCCCTGATTGGTGAATGGATCCTGGCTCACATGTCATGGGCCGGTCTGACGGATGTTAATTTTGCCAAATTTCAGGGCTGGTACGACCGGCATGATTTTAAGATCGTTTTTCTTTGCGGTTTTACACCCCTGCCCTATAAGGTATGCACCATTTCAGCGGGCATTGCCGGGATAAATTTTTTCGGCTTTTTAATTGCATCGACGATAAGCCGGTCTGCGAGATTTTTTATTGTCGCGGGTCTATTCGGCTGGAAAGGCGAACAGATTAGACCCTTCATTGAGAAGTATTTTAACTGGCTCTCCTTAGCCTTTGGTGTTCTATTAATTGCCGGGTTCGCAATCATCAAGTGGCTTTAAAGAACAGGATCTCATCATTGATGTTCCACCCGAATAGCTCACGGTTCAACGGCTGAACCGGAGTATCGTGTTTTCCCATTTTTCCATCACTCCAATACTCCACCATCAGAATATTCGATCATTGATTCATGAAATGAATTATCCAGCGGCTGTATTAGGGAATTTATAAAAAAGCAGGCTGCTCTATTTCATTCTAAATGGACTCTCCGAGTGGCATAAACATTGCAAACCATCAAATAGATATTAAAGCTTTCGGTTTGTCGGTTTGAGGTGGCGCTTCGATAGAGGTCATATTGAATGAATGGAGACAATGGATAATCTTGATACGATAACCGGTGAAAAAATTCTCATTATGATGGAGCGACTCCAGAGGGATGGAACCATTCTGAAAATGGAGATCCTGAAGATGGAGTATAAGGGTTTCACCATTATAACCGACATTCAAAAGAGGCATTCCTCCTTCCTGATAGACTATCCAGGCGGTCCTAAAGAGGTAATAATCGGTTCCACAGGGAGAAGGGTCTCCATTGAATTCAGTGGTGAAGACGGGATGCAATATAGCTTCAGATCAACCATCGTCGGGTTCGAGGATGAAAATATTGTGATGAGTTTTCCTGAAGCAATCGAAAGGATTCAGAGGCGAAAGTTCTTCCGGGTTGCCGTGCCGCCAGGGACTTTGATCATCCTGAATACATACAATAAAAGATACGACTTTAATGTATTAAACCTAAGCGAAGGGGGAGCATTAATAAATCAGAAGGCCAGGTTCCATGATAAAGGATTGCTTTTTGTGGGTGGACAACTGAAGAATCTATATATTGTGAACTATGAGGATAATCGTAACACAAGGATAGGCGTAAAAGAGGCTGAAATAATCAGGGTTGAGAAGAATTCAGAAACAAACCGATACCTTTACGCTCTCCAGTTTATAAATTTAGGGAACAAGGAAAAAGAGGATATAAGGGCATTTATATACCGGTGTCAAAGGAATGCGCTTAAAAGGAGGAGTTTTGCTTAATAATCATGCATCCCCGAAGGAGGGGTGACATTAGACATAGATATCGATGTTTTCACCCAGCATGGAACGGTTTTCTAACTCAATACAAAATCTCCCGTAATTTCTGCCAACCCTGTGTGACCGGTGCCCAATCAACGGTGTTCCGCTCTGGAGATTGTGACCATTGTAATGGGTTATCCCCCTATGCTCAATGCTCAGGGCGGGTTTAATCATGCCTTCGAAGGGTACGATGGCCCTCGTTATTTCCATGCTCATTTGGTCGATCCAGAGAGTTTGTATTTTTCAAAGGGAGTATATTCGAATCAGGGGATCATTGCAAGTTTTATTTGATATTAAAAAACCCGGTCTTTTAGGCCGGTCGAAGATTCCGCATCGCGGAGGTCAGGATTATCCGGCTGTGCCTGAAGATGGATATCCGGTATGATATTTCTTTTCAAGGAGATATCTACCCGCTTCATAGGAAATGACCAAATATTTGGGGTTTGCAAGGTTACACTTCGCATCAAGGGGTTATAAGGCATAAACCCCAAATATTTGATCATGGCAACGCGCAATGGAATCTCAAAAAGATATCTCCTTGAAAAGAAATATCATACCTGCTTTCCCTATTAAACCCCTTTGGGGTTAAGTTAAGGCCACGTCCTTTGAGACTGTGTCGTAATTCGTCATCCCGGCCAAGTCCCGTGAAGTGGAACGCGAGCCGGGATCCGGAAGTCTTCAAGATGATTCAATTTTCCTGGATTCCGGATCTCACTATGCTGCGCACCGCTCGTCCGGAATAACATTCTTTTCGAAATATGACACAGCCTGTTTGGGCGTGGATTCTTTACTTAAGATGATGGAAAAAGATATGCCATTTATACAATGGGGCGTAAGGCGCAGGGCGTAAGGCGCAAGGCAAAATACGGTCCACAAAGGTCAGTGGACCTAGACAAACAATCCTGAACACTGAACCCTGAACACTGAAACCTGAAACCTTGCTGGTGCCCAGGGTGAACCTAAATCCATGACCATTCTGCCGACATATGAATTTGATGGTGGATTTTGGTATACCCAATGGGATGGTATAATGGCATATGATAGGATATGATGGAAAAATCAGCCTCGGTACACGAATAGGCAAGATATTTATGATTCAAGGCTACGTAATGTTGGACAATACCTCATCGACTAATTTTTCAGCGATCTTAACAGAATCAACGTTGTATGTATCATTTTTGACCTCATTCTTGAGATCTTCGATTTTTTTAATCCTCTCCTCGGGTACCTTACCCATCTCTTCAGCAGCCCTGCTGAATTCTACGGAGGTATCTGATAGATCCACTTTGGCTCCGGGCTGATCTATCTTTTCTGAGGCTTTCGGTGTTGATTTATTCTCTTCCTCAACCGGCCTCCTAACTGTATTATCCAGAGTGTTTGCCTGGTTTAAATGTGGGGATAAATCATCAATCTTCATAATGGTTCCTTTCCGCTTCAGTAATTAATAATAGGTCTATTCTTTTGAAATACCTTCCTGGTTGTTCGACTGATAATTATTGCGAGTAATTTGTGATACCAGATTGTCGGATATCTGGGCATACATCTGTTTTTTCCTGGCTTCAACTGAAATATCAACAAAATCGGAAGGTTGCTTTATGGAAGCAGCGCTTTCATGCATGAGCATGGTCCTCTTCTTCAATTGATTCCCATAGATTCTTAAAACATTACGTATTTGGTAAGTCGTGATCAAACTATATTGCCTCCACTTACCTTATCGGCAAATGATAAACGTAACTTTAATCTTTATTATGAAAATCCGCTTGAAGATAATAGAATATGTTAGAATCTGAGACGCGAGTTTTATCCCGTGGTATAAGGGGTTACGATGCAATCAGCTTGCTATACTTCGTGGTCTCTCAATACCCTGTTTTTTAATCTTTTCGACCAGGGTGGTACGATTCATATTTAAGAGCTTGGCTGCCCTATTTTTTACCCAGTCCGCTTTTTCAAGGGCACGTAAAATAAGCAGGCGTTCATACTCGTTTATGGCGTTATTAAGAGAAAAGCCGTCATCCGGTATTATGGCCTTTCCCAAATCTTCATCCGGGTGTCTTTGTAAAATCCTGTCAGGAATATCCTGCACGGTAAGCTCATCCCCATCAGATAATATGACCATTCTTTCAATGATATTCTCTAATTCCCGCACATTTCCAGGCCAATCGTAATCCATAAATGCCTTTATCACATCTTTTGATATGGCCTTTATTTTCTTGCCCCTGCTTTTTGACATTAATTCTAAAAAATGGTGAATCAACAGGGGAATATCTGATCGGCGTTCCCTTAGGGGAGGGATTGAAATGGGTATGACCTTAAGCCGGTAATATAAATCCTCCCGGAATGATCCGGCCTGAACTAATTTATCAAGGTCCTTATTTGTGGCGGCAATAACCCTGATATCGCACTTTATTGTTTTTGTGCCGCCTAATCTCTCAAACTCCTGTTCCTGCAGAATGCGTAAGAGCTTCACCTGCAGGTGCGGACTCATTTCAGCTATTTCATCCAAGAAAATTGTACCACCATTGGACATCTCAAATCTTCCGATGCGTGTCCTGATGGCATTTGTGAAGGCGCCCTTTTCATGACCAAAAAGTTCACTTTCCAATAATTCTTCGGGAATCGCTCCGCAGTTTACCGGGATCAGGGGCTTGTCACGTCTCATACTGTTATAGTGTATGGCCCTCGCTACCAATTCTTTCCCTGTCCCTGATTCACCAAGGATTAGCACGGTACTGTCCGTGTCGGCTACCTTTTCGATAATCCTAAAAACCTTGTTCATCTGGGCACTATCACCAATAAAATTTTCAAATTTATATTTTTTCTTCAGTTGGTTTTTCAATGCCAGGTTTTCCCTCTTGATGTCCCGGAACTCCAACGCACGGCTAATGACCATCAGAACTTCTTCCATCTTGACCGGTTTGGCGAGATAATCAAAGGCACCCGCCTTCATGGCTTCAACGGCATTTCTAATTGTCGCATATCCGGTGAGTATAATTCCTATGGTATCCGGAGACTGCTCAACAAGGTATTTTAAAACGGACATCCCATCGACTTTTGGCATATTCAGATCAATGATGGCGATATCATAAAGATCCTGCTCAATCATGTTGATCGCGATTTCACCATTTTGGGCCGTATCTACATTGAAGCCCTCCAAACGAAGCATTTCGGAAAAATGTTCTCGAATTTTCACCTCATCATCTACAACCAAGACTTTCGCGTCAGACATCTGTCTCCCTCCGAATTCAGCGGTTTTCTTGAGCCCGAAAGGACTATTAATGCCAAAATTTTGGCAAATAAAAAATAATATGTCAATATCTTAACATTATTTTTCTTAATATCAATCTTTTTTTAAATAAGTCAAGATATGAGTGAGCTGCGTAAAGGGAGGCTTGAGTCAATCGGAAATCATGGGGTGGCAATGGCTATAACCGGAGTTGGCAAGGATTACCTGTCTGGCCCTTCGGGTTTTTGTCTCAATGACAACAGGTCCGAGGAGGTTAACCGTGGTTTTTTCCGCTTTACCATGGGGAATTGTGACGATGGCGAATACAATAATGTCGCTGTCCCCTTCCCCCTTAAACAGGGTCTCTTCTTCGGCTGAAAGATTTTTCAGGTAATCTTTTTTGATTAGGAATGGATTTGTCATTACAAAAGCCAGATCGGGCTTGTTTATTGATTGTAGCCATATGAAAGGGGATCCGGGCTTATGTTCTATGATAACATATTTCTTCTGTTCCGGAAAGCCCAGTAGACCATCCGAAAAATGGATAGCCTGGCTTTCATCAATCTCTATTTCACCAAATCGTGTAGTCTTAATAATCATCATGATTTTAAAATTCTACATTCCCTTCTTTCGTTCGAGGTCCTCGTGAATCCCGTCAAGATCCTGCGGGGCCCTTGAAGCCCTGATGTTCTCTTCCAAAATACTCTTATATATCTCTGTTCTATTAACCGGGATCTCCTTTGGTGCATCGATTCCGATCTTTACTTGATTACCCCTTACTTCCAGAACGGAGATAGTAATATCGCTTCCGATTGTGATGCTTTCTTCTACCTTTCTGGTCAATATTAGCACTGGCACCCTCCATGGCTCCAGAATCCAGATTTTTCATTTGTAATCGTCTACTCCCGGGTAATAGCGGTTATGAAAAGAAATCAACAAGGCTCAACTGCATGATCTTTGCGGCAGAGGTCAATGAGGCATTATAGGCCAATTCCATGGAATTCAGTTTTATAATAGCCTCTGCTAAATCAGCATCTTCAATCTGGGATTTTCTATCGGTGTACGTCAACTCAAGATCGGCGATGATCTTTTCTTTCACATCTAATCGAATCGTCTTGCCCGCTATATCCGAAATCTGGGCATTAACATGACTCATGTGTGAGTCCAGTTTGTTGATGGACTCCTGTATCCCTGAGGTGTCATTATTTTGAAGGGATGTTTTAAGGTCTAATAATGTCTTGAATAGGTTATCATCATCCCAATTTTCCCCAAAGATATCTTTTCCATCCTTCCCGACCTCGATGTTGGAATTCTTGCCGATCTTTATGGAAAAAGGGGTATCGTTCCCTGAGTAACTTACTTGTGTTTCAGCACTGTTCAATGCGAATGGAAGCGTATCCGTATTTGTTCCTCCAAAGAGATATCTTCCGCCTGATTGGGAATTGGCGAGAGATATGATCTGTTCAAGGTAACCG
>CAYTUL010000240.1:0-6578 GCA_964441135.1 uncultured Desulfobacteraceae bacterium
AATAGGTGGTATCATATTCCAATATCCCGGGAGCAAAACTGGCGCCTGCCGGGTCCTGGGATATCAGGGGAGGGCCATCCGAAGTCCCAAAATAAACATCAGAGGTGACTGTGTCCCCTTCATCAGGGTCTCCGCCGGTCCATGAAAGAAGTGTTGTGATTTCCACGTCAGTCGCCGAATCCGATGGCGACGGTTCAGAGGGAATATAGGGCGCGTTGTTGATATAGGCGGTAATAAAATCTGTTTTTGTCTCTATATCCGATCCATCAGCATCCATCACCGTAAGACTCACCGTGTATGTGCCGGGATCATAATAGGTATGAACAGGATTCTTCTCCGTGCCGGTTTCGCCGTCTCCGAATTCCCATGACCAGCCGGTTATAGTTCCGGAAGATTGGTCTGTAAAGGTGACGGATAATGGAACGATTCCACTTGTGGTATCGGCTTTAAAACCGGCCTGTATGGGGATATTAATACCTGTAATCTCCACATCATCGATATACCAGCCGAGTGCGGTATCATCACTACTCCAGCTATTATTAATATGATAGAAGGCGATCCTCACTTTACTACCTGCGTATTTCGTCAAATCCACGTCCTTTAAGGACCAAGCAGTAGATGAGTTGTAGATAGAATTTCCTTCAGACTGCCAATCGGACCATTCCTCGGTATCCTCATCATAAACTGTAATTTGGACCTGACCTGAATCAATTTCTTCAAACTCATTAGCATAGGTAAACCACTGCCAGAAGCGAAGATGGATCTCTTCGTATCCATTGACCTCAGGCAGCATAACAGAAGGGCTGATAAGGCGGCTATCTGCTTGGTCAGAATAGTTACCATCCAGAATCGTCCCGGCACACTGGTCACCACCATGGCAGCTATCCGGACCGGCTGTGGGTACCCCCACCTCCCAGACGCCATTGTCCGCGCTCCAATCTCCCCAGCCCGATTCAAAATCCAAGGTAAGTTCCGGAACCTTCTTTACAATCTCCACATCATCGATATACCAGCCGAGTGCGGTATCATCACTACTCCAGCTATTATTAATATGATAGAAGGCGATCCTCACTTTACTACCTGCGTATTTCGTCAAATCCACGTCCTTTAAGGACCAAGCAGTAGATGAGTTGTAGATAGAATTTCCTTCAGACTGCCAATCGGACCATTCCTCGGTATCCTCATCATAAACTGTAATTTGGACCTGACCTGAATCAATTTCTTCAAACTCATTAGCATAGGTAAACCACTGCCAGAAGCGAAGATGGATCTCTTCGTATCCATTGACCTCAGGCAGCATAACAGAAGGGCTGATAAGGCGGCTATCTGCTTGGTCAGAATAGTTACCATCCAGAATCGTCCCGGCACACTGGTCACCACCATGGCAGCTATCCGGACCGGCTGTGGGTACCCCCACCTCCCAGACGCCATTGTCCGCGTACCAGCTACCCCAACCGGCCTCAAAATCATCCTGGAAAATGACTTCCGCCCGGAGAGGAGAAATTGCAAAAATGCCAAAGAATAATATGAAAATGAAAAGAAATAGTATGGACTTTTTCATCTCAGCCTTCCTTTAGCATTAATAAGAGGGTTAATATCTCATGAGGTCTTCCTCATGATGTGACATCCATATGGGTATTATTCGTTGCCTATATTGTTAATCGAAACAGCGGCTGAAGCTAATCGCTTTAACAGAAAGTCGTATTTATTACGGACAGCGGACCCGACTAAAAATGATAGATAACCGACATATAAACCGTATGCTGGTCCACATCCTGGTGAGAATCTGCGTCACCGACTATGGAAGTCCTGACGTTCCTCCCGAAGCGGTATTGATAGGCAATATCCCCGATAAATCTTTTGTGGACAATGCCTGTACCGAGACTGATACCCCAGAAATCCTCCGGGCTGCCCTGTGAAGGCTCGGGGTCGTAGAAGATGCCGGCGCGCAGGGGCACGACCATCCTTTCACCGATGATCAGGTATTCGCCCCCGGCCCTTATTTGGGTTGTGGCATCAACATTAGCCTCACTCGCTGGGCCGCCCGTAATCGGATTCCACGCGGTGCCGTCTGCCCGGTGAAGGACATAATCTCCCCATTCGGTGCGGTAGATATCCATGTCAAAGGTGAGGGCGTCGCTCAGCCGGGCGGCAAGCCCGACACCATAGGACATGGGCATATCCAGGAGCTGATCTTCCGAGAAACGGATCTCGCTGGCGCTGTTGGATGCAGGGGCCGTTGGGAATATTATCGTTTCCGAAAACTCATGATCGTATCTTATTTTAGCGGAAAAGGGGGCCTTGAACACTCCGCCCAAGGTGAAGGTGCTATTGAGATACCAGAGAAACCCGAGATGATAATTCCATCCGTTCATCTCGTACCTCTCTTTCCTGTTCGATTCCACAATAATAGGCAGGCCGGTGAATGTTCCGCTTCCTGTAAGACGCTGTGTAGATTCCCATGTGTTATCATCCAAGGGGTCCTCCCAGAAATTAAGGGTAAACCCGATGGAAAGTTTAGGGGTTAACTGGATCGCAAAGGCAGGAGAGACGGTCCTTAAGGCACCTTCCTGCTCATAATCGATTTTATTTTGAAGTGTTAACGTTGGTGACGACTGATTGAAGCCAAAACCCACTTTCTTATGAAAGTCATACAGGTGCTGGTAGTTCAGGGATACAATCATATTCCAATCCATTACCGTGAAGGGGTAAGCAAGGCTGAAATAATTGATTTCAAACGTGGTGACTTTTTGAGGCCCGGATGCCTCGGGAAAGGCAATATAGGTCGTATCCTCCGTCCTGTGGTTATAGGCCCCCACCATGGAGACTTCCGGCGTTTCAAGCTGTATCAGCCCGCCGGGATTCCATGAGGCCGCTGTCGCGTCATCGGCAACCCCTATAAAGGCCCCTCCCATGCCAAGGGCCCTTGCCCCGGAACCCACGGGATTAGGGGAAGATGAGATGTTTATTGTCTGGGCAAGCTGGGCATTCACGGTGCTCGAGATGGAAGATAAAGATATCGAGAAGATGAGTAAAAGGACTATAGTAAGTCGATTCATGGCGCTGATCTCGATTCTTAAAAAATTCTTAGACAGGATAACAGGATTAACTGGATGTATCTGAAACCTCCATTGAGGCTACAGGGCCTCGACGCGAAGACCCTTTTGTAGGGCCTCATTTCCCTGAACTACCTTAGCCGTGCTGGTATCCGTTTGAACGTCCATAATCTCCAGAGCTAAGCCGGTATCCTTCACGGCAAAGTGCTGCCCTTTCCGGACCCCTGTTCTCCGGCCGATATTGAGCTCGACCTCGCCCTCTTTTAGGTCTGAGATTTTACCTCTCAGGGGGTAGAGTTCTTTTATTTTTCTCAAAAGGCTTTCTGACAACCTATCCGTTACCGCAGTCAACGGCACGGCACTTCCAAAGGATTCATTGATGGCCGCGGAAATCTTTGCCGTTTCGGTCTCTATCAGGCGCATGGAAATCTGTGTGTGGGGTCCGGAATAGACGATCTGTCCCGATAAAATGAGTCTTGCTGCCAGGATCTTGCCGAGGGAGAGGGCGGTGCCTCTGTCCGTAAGGGCAGAGGTCCCTAATTTCAATTCCTCCAGGACCTTATCCAGAATCGCACGCTCCACTACCTGAACGGGACTGTTTTTTATAAGTTGATCCGTAATACCGGAGGCCATGAGACGATCTTCTCCCTCCTGAAGGGAATAGCCCCGGATTTTAAAATCCATAAACCACAGGGTTAGAGGCGGAGATGTCCATCCATCTGTAGGCGAGGCCCTGGGTGGTTCATTCATCGACTCAATAAGCTCCTTTATCAGTTTGTCTATCTTTTCCTGCCTCTTCTGATCACCAGTCACGGCAGCTTTTTCGCGGGTCTCCTGTGTGAGGGCAGCGACTAACTGATTTTCCGGACCGAGTGTCCGGGATTTATCCAGCAGGGCCAGCGCCCCTTCATAGTCTCCTCTTTTATCCAACAGAAGCGCCTGTGACAGATATCCCTGCCTGCTCCCAGGCGCTGCAGCAGTGGCCTGCTCGTAGTATTTCAAGGCCTCTTCCGGTCGTTTTTCAATCGAAGCAATGCGACCCAGCCCGATAAAGGCCTCGGCCTTTTGTGTTTCCGTTCCTTTTGTGGCCTGGAGTGCGCCCTGGTAAATCGCTTTAGCTTGCTCCAAATCTCCCCTTCTCAAATAGATGTGACCCTGTACAAGATAGGCCAGGCGGCGTTTTGGACTCTTTTCCACAAGATCCTTGCATCGATTCAATGCCTCCTCGAAATTGCCACCCTTATAATAGGTCATTACCGTGTCTTCACGCTTCAAAGGATCGTACTTAATAAAACCCGGATATCCCCATAACAAAAAGGCAACCAGGGCCATTAAAAACAGGAGTCCAGGCAACCAGCGGGTTTTTTTCACCTTTGGTTCACCTTTGGGGAAAATAATATCATCCACCTCTCTATCTCGTGTCTTTCCTTCAGCTTTCCCGGGAGGCACGGACACGTGCTTTTTTTCCTCTTCTACGGCAATCCCTTTCAATTGATCCATATAATTGGAGGTGGGGTCTCCATACAGGAGATAACTCGCCCATACGATGGACTCCTCCCCATATTCCCCGATGAGGGCCTTTCTGGCCCTTCGTATGGATTCTCCGACACTCATTTCTTCAGAAAACAGGTTTCTGTAGAATTCCAGGGCAAAACGTCTGCTCGGCTCATCCAGAATCTCCCAGAAGGTACCCACATAATGCTTTACGCCAGCTAAAATAAAGGCATTGGCCAGACCAAAGATTTCATCCTGAAAATGCTCTTTGATGTTCCATTCTTCGGTTCGCGCCGACTGGCAGGCGTTTGAAAAGATGAGTGCGGGCATGGCCGCCGTACCGGCCATCTTAACAATCTCCCTGGCTTCCATGGTTCCACTGGACAGACGCCAGCCACTTTTCGCCGGATCCTGGGTATTGTAGTCCGAGTGACCCGCGAAATGGACAAAGTCAAAATTTCGTATCTTCTGTTTAATATAATCCGGTGTGATATTATCCGAGTGCAGAGATACATTAATGAAATCATTAGCCTTTTCATTTTTATCAATCTTATCGATTTCGTTGCGTATCTCGGTCCCCTCATCGTAGGCCCCTTTCAGGTCGCCTCTTGGATCCGCCAATACAAGCATCTTCAAAGGCCGGGCCAGTACCCGGTTCCGGATAACCTGGACAGTCTGCCTTGTCTTGACCAGCCGGCCCATATTGAACCGCTGGCACAGGAACTGTGAGCCATCATGCAGTAATTCCCATGGAACATGAACCAGTTGATCGTCCAGATTCAGGATCAGGTGATCGGCACCGGTCTCTTTTACCTTCTCTTTTACATCAAGGGTAAACAGCTCATCGGCAAACACCTGTCCGATCTCCCTTAACCTTACAAGGACTTCACGCGTCATGCGGCCCCTTCGATTGACCTTATTCAACGTCTCTATGACCTCACGGCATCGCGTACCTATTTTTTCAATAGAGACCGGGATCTCCTCATAGCGTCTGATCGTGTTCACCTCACCGGCAGCCTGTTCATAGGCGCTGATCTTGAGACGATCCTCTTCACGCGTGATCTCAAGTTGCAGGATCTTTGATGGAGGCTTGACCCGCTTTTTGACCTTGTCTTCACGTGCCCGCGTCCTTGGTTCATATCCGATGACAATATCTTCATCCTGCCAGACAACTCTGTAGAGATCCAATGGAACGGCCTTCCCTTTAACCATAACGGAGCCATAGGACCTGCAAAGAACATCATCACTTCCGCGAACATCCTCATAGGCCGATCTTGATATGAGTATCTGGTCTCTATCCGCATAACTTTCGATACGCGAAGCAACGTTGACCGTGTCCCCGGCAACTTGTTCCTTGTCGAACAGGACCTCCCCGGTATTGATCCCCATGGAGACATGGATATTATCGGCACTATCTGTTTTCTTATTATATTCTTCAAGGGCTTTCTGAATGGCTATTGATGTCTTAACGGCTGATAATGTCGTTGAGAAAGAGGCAAGAATACCATCTCCCATAATATCCAGAATTTTCCCCTCATGCTTTTTAATGAGGGGGAGCACAATATCATGATGCTTCTGAACCCAGGCACGGCCGGCAATATCACCTCTGGTATCCATATATTTCGTAAAATCGCAAATGTCGCTGAAAAGAATAGCCATCTTTCTTCTAAACTTTTCATGGATGATCTGGTCAAGGCGACCCCTTTCTCTCATTACCTCTTCAATGCTCCCGGACCCTGATTCATTTTTTTTGATGCCATCTTCACCCATTTGCGAACTCCTTGATAGTTCATCAGTTTTTTAGACAGGATAAAGAGATTACACAGATAGGGGATTTCTGATTATTATTTCAATATCTATGCCCTCTGCGTGCTCTGTGAGATATCATTTTTTTAATACTTTAGCCTTTTGAAAGATGGTTAATAAAGAAAGGTGCTCGGGGATAATAAAATCAGGCATAGGGCACAAGGCGCAGGGCACAGGGGAAACAAATAAAAAGCGATTTTTTAAGTTTTGCCTTGAGCCTTG
>CAYTUL010000241.1:0-6561 GCA_964441135.1 uncultured Desulfobacteraceae bacterium
ACCCCCTTTTAGGGGTAAAGCAAAGCCGGGTCCTCCGGGCCCGGATATTTACTGAAACATTTATCGTCAACATGGAGGATTCATGGAACCAGTCGCCATGTATCATGCCTTCTCCCCCTGGACCCCCGGTACGCTGGGCCTGGTTCTTTACACAATCGCGGTCCTGGCCGCGATCGGGGTCCTTCTTTTTCTTGTTGCCTGGTTAGGGGAGAAGAAGCAGCGCCCTGAAAAACAGAGACCCTACGAGTGCGGTATCATCCCTACGGGGTTAGCCCGCTTCCAATATCCCGTTCCCTTCTATCTCGTGGCCCTCTTTTTCGTCATCTTCGACGTGGAGACGGCCTACATCCTTGCCTGGGCCGTGGCCTCCGACGAATTAGGGTGGGCCGGTTATTTGAGAATCGTCTTTTTTATTGTCATCCTGTTGTTCAGTCTTTTCTATGTGTGGAGAAAAGGAGCACTCGATTGGAAGAATCCCGAATAACCAGGCCGGAAAATGTTGAGGACCTCCTCCTGAGCGGGCTTGATGATCTCATCAACTGGTGCCGAAAGTACAGTCTATGGCCCATGTTCTTCGGTTTATCCTGCTGTTTTATCGAGCAGATGGTATCCTACACCTCCCGATACGATATTTCCAGGTTCGGGGCCGAAATTCTCCGGGGAACCCCGAGAGAATCGGATCTTCTCATCACCTCCGGGACGATTTTCAAGAAGATCGCCCCTGTGATCCTGCGCCTTTATGAACAGATGCCCGAGCCAAAGTGGGTCATATCCATGGGGTCCTGCTCCAACTGCGGAGGGATGTACGACGTCTACAGTGTAGTTCAGGGAATCGACCAGATCCTTCCCGTAGATGTATACATCCCCGGCTGTCCGCCACGGCCGGAGGCGGTGCTCCAGGGCCTGACCCTGCTTCAGGAGAAGATAAAATCGGAAAGACCCCTCCGTCCTGTTTTTCACACATCCGGGGGAACACAGGGAACCCATACCCCCATTCTCGTTGACGGGATCACCAAGTGCCGGGACCCCCGGGGCCCCGGTTATTACGGCACACCTCCCAGGGGGTCCTCCGTGACCCCCCCCGCTTTCTTCGAAAGCCGTTCCGATATCATGTGGGTCCCTCCGGCGCATTCTATGGAAATCAGCGAAGGGGACAGGGATCTGGCCGGGACCTTAGAGGAGAAGTTCGGAGATGGTGTCCGAAAAGCTCCCGTGACCTCCGACATGCTCACCCTTCACGTGGAAGGGCGTTATGTGAAGGATGTCCTGCGTTTCCTGAAAGGCCGGAGCACGTTCCGGCGCCTGGAAGACCTGACCGCCGTTGATGAATCGGCCAGGCGGAATCGGGCGGACTATCCCGACTACACCCTCGTTTATCACCTCCTTTCCTACGAGTCGGCGAGCCGTGTACGCCTGAAAGTGGATCTCCATGGACAGGACCCCGTTTTTCAGAGCATCACCGACGTCTGGCCCTGCGCGAACTGGTATGAACGCGAAGTCTTCGATATGTTCGGGATCCGGTTTGACGGCCATCCCAACCTGCGGCGCCTGATCATGCCCCCTGACTGGGGGGGATACCCCCTGCGCAAGAGTTACCCCGGCCGGGCCACGGAAATGGCCCCCTATAACCGATCCGATGCCGAGAAGTACCAGCCTTTAGATGCGGCCCAATACCTGACCCCTCAAAGTGATGAGGAATACCTGCTCAATATCGGACCCCATCACGTGAGTACTCACGGCCTGATGCGCTTTATCCTTTTGGCCCGGGGGGAAGAGATCCGCGCACTGGAGATGGACATCGGTTATCATCATCGCGGCGTGGAGAAAATCGGTGAACGCCAGTCCTGGTACCAGTTCATGCCATACACGGATCGAGTGGACTACCTCAGCGGCGTGGCCAATAATCTGTCCTACGTGCTCTCCCTGGAAAAATTAGCCGGCATCAAAGTACCTGAGCGTGCCCAAACCATCCGGGTCATGCTTTCCGAGTTTTTTCGCATTTCAAACCATCTCATGTGGCTGGGAACCATGGCACACGACACCGGGGCCATGAGCCCGGTATTCTATACGGTGAGCGACCGTGAAAAAATCATGGACATTGTGGAGTTCATCACGGGTGCCAGGCTGCACCCGGCCTGGTTCCGGCCGGGAGGACTGGCCGCCGACCTGCCGGATGGGTGGAAGGAGCCGGTGGACGCGTTCATCCGGTCTTTTCCAGGCCGCATCAAGGCCTACGAATCCCTGCTCACCCATAATCCCATCTTTGAGAGAAGGACACGGGAGGTGGGACACCTTTCTTTGGAGGATGCCGTGGATTGGGGGATAACCGGGCCCCTTCTCCGGGCCAGCGGTCTTTCATGGGATGTGAGAAAGAACATCCCCTATTCCGGGTATGAGGCCTTTGATTTCGATATCCCCTGTTTCAGTGAAGGGGATTCCTATGCCCGGTACCTGATTCGCCTGGAGGAGATGCGCCAGAGCCTTCGCATCATCGAACAGGCGGCCTCAAAAATGCCGGCCGGCCGTTATGTGACGGATGACTACCGCTATGCCATTCCCCCGAAAGAAGAGACCTTGAGGGACATCGAGACCTTGATCCACCATTTCATCAATGTGACCCGCGGGCCCAAGATACCCCCGGGAGAAGCATATCTCACCTCGGAGGGCCCCCGGGGTGAACAGGGGTATTATGTTGTGAGTGACGGTCTCAATATGGCTTACCGCCTGCGGTTCCGTACGCCGGATTTTGCCCATATCCAGGCCATGCCCCTCATGGCAGTGGGCCAGAGCATAGCGGATCTCATTGCGATTATCGGTTCCGTGGATTACGTGATGCCTGATACGGACAGGTAGGAGATTTTCATGATACCGGAAGAAATGAAAAACCGGCTTCGAAAAGAGATTGAAGGGAGCGAACACCCCCGGGAACAGGCCGTCAACGTCATGTATGCCCTTCAGGGTCATTACGGTTACCTGAGCGACGAGGCCGTCTTTGAGGCGGCCGAGATCCTGGATATGTCGCCCCTGGAGGTCGATGAACTGGCGACCTTTTATGACTTTATTTACAGGGAGCCCGTTGGAAAATATGTCATTCATACCTGTGACGGCGTGGTTTGCTGGATGTTTGGAGAGGAATCCGTGGTGGATTATCTTTGCAGAGTACTCAATGTCAAGGTGGGCGAGACGACCCCGGACGGCCTGTTTACGGTCCTGCCCTCCGCCTGCATCGGATATTGCGATCATGCTCCGGCCCTATTGATCAACGGAAAGGCATACGGTCCTCTCACCCCTGAAAAGATTGATGAGCTTCTCGAGCAATTGAGAAGAGAACATTACACCCTGGTCCTGGATCGGTGATCGATATGAGCGAGCAGGTGTTGTTTTCCAATTACAGACCCGATCGCCCGGCAAGCCTTGACGAATACCGGCGGAGCGGTGGTTATCGCGCCCTGACCGAGGCGGTTCTCAGGGGATCGCCCGGAGGGGTTATAAAGAAGGTCAGGGAATCCGGCCTTCGGGGTCGGGGAGGAGCCGGTTTCCCGACGGGTATCAAGTGGGCCGGGGTCCCGGATCACGCCCCCTTTCCGAGATACGTCGTTCCCAACACGGACGAGATGGAACCGGGCACATTCAAGGACAGGGTCCTGGTCAATGCCGATCCGCATATGGTCATCGAGGGCATCACGCTCTCCGCATACGCCATCTCGGCCCGGAAGGGCATTTTTTTCATCAGGCCTTCCTATGAAATGGATGCGGAGCTCATCGAGAGAGAGCTCATTGTGGCAAGGGACGCGGGCTACCTGGGCGAGCGAATCCTGGGAAGCGATTTTTCTTTCGATATTGCGGTTCACCGAAGCGCCGGCAGATACATCTGCGGGGAGGCAACAGCCCAGATCAACGCGATCCAGGGCAACCGGGTGCAACCCATCAAGGGCGGAGCTCATATGACGGAGGAAGGGCTGTGGAAACGTCCCACATTGGTTAACAATGTGGAGACCCTTGCCTGCGTGCCCCACATATTGCGAAATGGTCCGGAATGGTTCAAGGCCTTGGCAAGGACAGAGGGGGGGGGCGGTACAAAACTCTATACGGTTTCGGGAAAAGTAGAGCGGCCAGGCTGCTATGAATTACCCATGGGCACGCGTCTCAGTGAGATTATTGACGGGTCTGCCGGGGGAATGCGGGGAAACTCCAAATTCAAGGCCTGTCTGCCGGGAGGGGCTTCCACCGCATTCATGACAAAGGAATTCTATGACATTGAAATGGATTTTGAACCTTTGAAGAGAGCAGGGCACAGGCTGGGTACGGCGGCCATCGTCGTATTCGACCAGGAAACCTGTCTGGTTGCCACGACCCTGAATATCCTGGAATTTTTTGTGAGGGAATCCTGCGGCTTCTGCACTCCCTGCCGGGAGGGACTGCCCTTTGTCCGGGATCTCCTGCAGCGGATTGAGAGGGGGGAAGGGAAGGAGACTTTCATCCCTTTGCTCCACGACATGGTGGGGCACATGAACCATGCCTACTGCGCCTTTGCTCCCGGCGCGGTGGCACCTCTTAAGGGACTCCTGGATTATTTCTTAGAGGAAGTGCTTGAACATATCAGCCAGAAGCGATGTCCCTTCTCGAAAAGCGGACAGCCCCTGAATGACAGAAGGGAATAGGATCCCATGCCGGAACTGATCATTGACCAACGAAAAATACAGGTTTCTGCCGGGACCAAGGTAATTCAGGCCGCCGAAGAGCTCGGCATTATGATCCCCCGTTTCTGCTATCATGAGGCCCTGGGTTCCCTGGGCGCGTGCCGCATGTGCGCCGTGGTTTTCAAGGAAGGACCGGTCAAGGGCCTGGAAATGAGCTGCATGGTGGAAGCCCAGGACGGCATGGTGGTTTCCACCGTGGATCCCGAGGCCGTGGCCTTCCGGAAGTGGGTCATTGAATGCCTCATGATAAATCATCCCCACGACTGCCCGGTCTGCGACGAAGGGGGTCACTGCCTCCTCCAGGATGAAACCGTGTCCGGCGGCCACGGGATGAGGCGTTACCTTGGAAAGAAGCGTACCTATGAGGACCAGGACCTGGGCCCCTTTATCCGGCATGAAATGAACCGGTGCATCCACTGCTGGAGATGCAGGCGTTTCTATCAGGATTTTACGGGTTACCGCGACTTGGGGGCCCTGCAGGTTGCAAACCGAACCTACTTCGGCCGGTTCCGGAGCGGGCCCCTGGAGAGCCCTTTTTCAGGCAATCTCATCGACATTTGTCCCACAGGCGTCTATACGGATAAACCCGCCCGATTCAAGGGCCGTCGGTGGAACCTCGATCGGGGTCCTTCCCTGTGTATTCATTGTTCTTTAGGCTGCAACACCACCGGCAGCGCGCGTTACCGGGAGCTGATACGGCAGGAAGCCCGCTTGAACAGGGACGTAAACGGCTATTTCATCTGTGACCGGGGCCGTTTCGGCTTTGACTTTGCCAACCACCCTGAGCGCATCCGAGAACCGCGTTTGGAAAACAGGACGGTCACCTGGGAGCAGGGTATCCATGCCGCCGCGGCGGCCCTGAAGCGAATCCACCGTCAAAGGGGTGCTGATTCCATCCTCTGTCTGGGATCCGTGAGATGCAGCCTGGAAACCCAGGTCGCTCTCAAGGAGTTGTGCAGACTGAAAGAGTGGCCGGAACCGGGATTTTTTGTAGATCCCCGGGTCGAGCGGAAGGTCAGGACATCCGTGGCACGATTGAACGAGCGGGTGGCCGCATCCATGAAACAGGTGGAAGAGTCTGATTTTATCCTGTCTCTCGGTGTGGATCCCCTGAACGAGGCGCCCATGCTTGCCGTGGCCATGCGGCAGGCTTGGCGGAAGGACGCCACGGTGGTCGTGGCGGATCCCAGGCCGGTTTTCCTTCCCTTTGACTTTTCCCATTTCCCGGTGGCGCCCCTGGCTATCGATTATTTTGCAGGTGCCCTGGTTCGGGAGGCCCTGAGGGAGAGGACGCCGGAAGGGTTTCAGGATAAGGCAAGACGTTTCTACGAATCGCTGCCGGCGGCCTATGCGACGGAATCGGGCATGGAAGAAAGGATCAAGGATCTCGGCAGGAAACTCGATGCCAGTAAAAGACCCATGATCCTATGCGGTACGGATCTACCCGGGGAAACCACGGTGGCTTTTGCCTCGGATCTCGCGCACCTTCTTCAGGTGCGTATGGACGGGACCCGCCTTTTCTATGTTCTGCCGGGCCCCAATGCCTACGGCGCCGCATGGATGTCATCGGAAAGGACTCCTGAATCCCTGCCGGAGTCTATCGAGTCCGGCCGTGTCAAGGCCCTCGTTCTGGTAGAACAGGACCCCTTCTGGATTTTCCCGGATCATCAGCGAATGGAAAAGGCCCTGGACAAGCTGGAATACCTGCTGGTCCTGGATTACCTTCCTTCCCTGGCCGCTAAGAAAGCACACGCCCTTCTGCCCACGGTTCCCCTTTTCGAACGGACGCCTGTCACCTTTGTAAATCAGGAAGGGAGAGTCCAGAGAATATCGCCCATACATCGAGGAGGAAGGCCCCTTG
>CAYTUL010000242.1:0-6558 GCA_964441135.1 uncultured Desulfobacteraceae bacterium
CTCATGTATTGATCTATATGATTGTGATGCGGATACCATCAGGGATGAGGAAAAAATCAAACACTTTGTCACGGAGTTATGTGGCCTTATCAAAATGAAACGTTTCGGAGAAACACAGGTGATCCATTTCGGGGAGGACGAAAGGGTTGCGGGTTTCTCCATGACCCAGCTTATAGAGACCTCCCTCATTTCAGCACACTTTGCAAACCTCAACAACACGACCTATCTGGATGTGTTTAGCTGCAAGCACTATGATCCTCATTCCGTTGCAGACTTTGCCAAAAAGTTCTTCAAAGCAAGGAAAGTCAACCTTCAGATCATTAATCGTGAATGACCTCGCCGGATTTTTTAAAAGGCTTCAGGGGCCTATACCTATTCTCTGAGGCAATCATTTATTAAACCGGTCGCCAAAGTCGTTCGGTACGACGGGAAAGAGTTAACGGAAATCAGAGGGGAAGAGGGCCGGAAAATCTTATCATGTTCTAGGGAGAGGGTATCATGAGAGATAAGGTCATTAACTGCATCCAATGCGATAGTCCATTCATTCTGACGGTCGAGGAACAGAGAAAAATCCTTGACAGGGGTTTCACACTCCCGAAAAGATGTCCCGAATGCCGTAGAAAAAAGGCGAAAATGCATGAGGTTGATGAGAGAAAAAGAAGCAAAAAAAAGAAGAAAGATAGTCACAGGCGGAACGACTTCGATTGGGATGAGAGTTAAGGACTGTTAAAACCGCATTCTTGACATAGGTAAATTTGTGTTTAAATTCAGAAGTATAAGATAAAAAATATATCTTTAGATCTTATTAGAAAGGGGGTGTCATTATGCCTACTGAAATTTCCAGAAGATTTGGTCGGCCCTCCTGGATGACCCCCTTCGGGCATGAAGGTTTTGGTGATGTATTTTTCGACCGCCTGTGGCCGGAATGGAGACGTGATCTTGGAGAAGAATGGTCTCCGAGGGTAGATTTTTTTGAGAAAGACGGAAAATATTACATCATTGCTGAAATCGCGGGGATGAAGAAAGAGGATATCTCGGTTTCCATTGAGAGCGGTTATCTATCTATAAGCGGAAAAAAAGAGCCCGCGAATGAAGTGAAAGATACTGTTTATTATATGAATGAATCGCGAAAAGGGACATTTGCCCGGAGGTTCCGCTTGCCGGAGGATGTAGACACAGAAAATGTGGACGCGTCCTATGAAAATGGGGTGCTAAGCCTGGTTTTACTGAGAAAGGATGGTTCTAAAATCAAAAAGATAGCAATACATTAGCAGTATAATAATATTTTCTGATAGGAGGCCGGCTCTCCTGTGAGAGTCCGGCCTTTCTTATGGAAAATCGGTCCCTTATCCGGCCGAAGATCCTCAACATGGGGAATCGGAGATCTGCCTTTTGCGGATTACAGGTAAACTTCTTTCATTTCAGCGATAACTGCATCGTTATGATCATCCCGGATTCCGAGCAGCGGGTATAGAAAGCGGACGGCTTCAACAAACTGGCCGAACAGCATGGCCTTTCCATCAATGTATTTAAACCCCCTTTTAAGGGCCATGTCCCGCAAATCCGCTTTTGGGCCGTATTTTGTATCGGTAATGATCACGTCATTCCTGAGCAGTTCCATGTTTTTTAAGTTCAGGGGACAGCCTTCCGCTACGGTATTGATTACAATATCGGCCTCTTTCAGAAAAAGGCTCAACATATCAAACCCGCCCCACTCTATCTTTGAGGAAGGTCTCTTGTATTCGGATAAAAGCATGCGCAATTCCTCTGCCTTAGAGGGGGTCCTGTTCGTTATGAACAGATCGTTTCCGGCTTTGACGAATTCGTATCCTATTGAAGCCGCCGATCCCCCGGCCCCGATAATAAGCACTTTTTTGCCGGATAGTCCGATCACCCCTTCTACCGCCCACTTCATTCCAATGCCGTCCGTGTTGAGGATAATCAGTTCTAATCGTGCCGGATCAACGATGATATGATTTACAGTATGGGTGTGTTTTGCCTGTGCGGACCATTTCACAGGCAGGTCTACCTGCAAAAGGGCCCTATAGGCGTCGGATTTATATGGATCCGTCACGGTGAGGTCGAGCATTTCAGGGATATCAAGGACACTCGCCAGGAATTCATCAAAATCCCTTTCAGCGGGGAGATCAAACCCGAATAGAACACCTTTGACTCCGAGTTTTTTAAAATAGGTATTCCAGAGCCACGGGCTTTCAGAATAGGTTGAAGGCCGTCTCCCTCCCACTATACCGGTGATGTACCAGGATTCAAAAAAATCCAGATTCCGCACGCGATAAAGAGGCTCACCCCAGGTTGGTTCCCCGGTGGAAGATATTACTTGAATCTCTTCCATGTTCTCAAAAAAAGGCTCTTTGAAAATCCTCAGATCGTTCGTAAGGTCCTTTTGAATTGCTTCTAATTTGGACATGGTTCAATACCCCAGGTTTGTGATGAAAGATATTAGTTCACCCGTGTGACTGGTTAAATGGCTTTCTATCACCGGATAGTAATCCGTATTTTCCTTTTTATAAAACGCCATCAGGGCATTGAAAAGCTTTTTAAGCTCTTCCTCCTTGAAAGATTTGAGGAGTTCCAGGAATTCCTGAACCGATACTGCATAACATTCTCCTTCCGCCTCTTTTTCCCGTAACGCTTCAAAAAAGCTAAGGTGGTCACCACTATCCTGGGAAAGGGCCGTGCTCAAGGCAAATTTATAACGGCTATTACCGGTGAAAACCTCCAGACTCGCAACATGATAGAGGGAGCCGTGCTTTTCGCTGCGTATGAGGATTTTTTCTGTAGAGGAGGGATCAATTTTTTGATCAAAGGCCCCGTTTATCGGATCAGACGGGATACTAGCCTTTTCCTTAAGGATAAATTTTTTCATGGCGTTAAAGTAGTCCCCGAGGGTGAGGAAAGGATGGGGATTTGAGGGAGAAATCAGGAGGGGTCTTTTTAAATCCTCATTATCAATCGGGATGTCGCCATTTTCAGAAGAAAAAAGATATTGAATTTTCATAAAAGGGTTCCGGCCCTTCCTGCTTCACAGGGTTGTGGTTTTTATCTCCTCAAGGGCTTCGGCGGCTAATTGTCCGATAGTAAGACTTATGAATGCACCCTCCCGATAGACCTCGATGATTTCTGGATCATCAATGCATCTTAGGATGTCATCCCTGCTCTCATGAGCCCCCAAGTTACCGAGTAGTATGATTATGCAGGCTCGTATCCGGGGATCGCTATCTTGTAGCAGGGGGATAAATCGAAAGGCCTGTTTTCTCACGGCTTCGGGTCTTTCCCGGGCGATATTTCCCAGGGCGTCCAGGACTTCGGGGAGTAGCGCGCGGTCACGCATCAGCCTGTAGAGTTCCGGGATATACCCGGAAAATTGACCCGTATTATGGCGTATAATTTCCCCAATGGCTCCAATATAGCCCCAGCCCGAGGCGGCGGTATCAGATATAGCCGTAAACAGCCCCTGAAGCCTGCGGGAGATGATCCCGGGATCTTCCCGGGCTATAATTGCGGCCGCCCTCCCCATTGCCTCTGCCGCGCGGCGACTCACAAGCAGGTCCACGGAATACAGGAGACGCTGCAGGTCCCTTAGGATCCTTTTATCCTTTGAGGCTAAGTCAAGCAGGGCGTCCATCTGGTAATTCTTGACCATCTTCTCTACCTGTCGCTTGGAGAAAGCCTTCCCTTTTTTCTCTACGGCCGATATTCTCCCGGAGGCCGGGACGGCCTTTTCTATCAGCCTTCTTGTCCCTTCTTCCGTGACTTCCCGGACATCCTCATGAGGTCGAACAAAATAAAGGGTTCCGTTGATCTGCCTCCCCTCATAAGCTCCACCGTGCACAATCAGATGGGTTTCGAGATCATAGTGATTAATCTGTTTTTCTATATAATCCTCATCGGGCAGCAGGTCAAAAGCCAGATCCCAGTCACCCCTACACGCTACAACAAGGGCTTCGATCATGGCGGTTCCAAGGTTATGTCCCGTTACATCACAGGCGTACACCGCACCGCAGGTACACTGGCCTACCGGCATTTCCGCCGGCATCCGAACGAATAGCTCCTTTGGTCTGTCGATAAAAGCCCCGCAAAAGGGACAAAACGGTTTGTCGATGATGTCTCTTCCGAAAAATCTACCTTCCATTCCCCTTTTCCCTCTTAAAGGTTCAGGTCCATACTTGCGCCTTTCTCATCATACTCAAATTCCACAATATCAAAACCCGAACCCGCCGATTTAAAGTGGATACTCCAGTTCTTAAAACGCTTCCCGGCGAATTCGCAGTTGACGATTCCATGCCGCGCATCTAATCTCCGGAGTTTCGGCACGATCTCTTTGAAAAAAAGCTCGGCAATGCTTACCCTGTCCTCATCATCCAGTTCCTGTAAAAGGTAATTATGCTCTTCCGTGCTATTCATCATTATGAAAAGCTGCAATGATTCGTTTTTTGTAATTTCAGCCGGCACAACCGGCTTTCAGTCCTTTAAAATTCTCTCTGCTATTAACAGACAGGGTTTCATTGAATGATGATATCTGAAGCGTGAGGATCTTGAAATCGATACCCGGGGAAAACCTTTATTTAGACGGTCCAGGAAGATCGAGAGTCATGCATTGATTTGCCTGCCCGCAGGACTTTGTGGTAAATTTTGCCTGGGTCCCTCCACCTGAAGCTCCCACACTAAAGTTACTTCTACTGACCACCCTCTCGAATGACTCTGACTTGCAACGGGGGCAGGATAGATCTACCTTTTCATCGGAATGGATAAAGAGTTTTTCAAATATATCTCCACAATCAATGCACCTGAATTCGAATATGGGCATATGGATACTCCTATATCTTGTTTTTTCATAGGTAAATATTGTAGATAAGGAGTATAGCTGCAGAGAGCCATAAAGTCAATGGGAACACCGGCTATGATACTTTCCTTTCATCCATGTATTACAGCGGATCGCCAGGTTATTTTAGGATCTCGAGACCCTGGACCTGAAGATCTTTCGTTGATTGCCCGGGCGAAGGCTATCATCCTCCCCCAAAGCTGCAAAGGGGATCTCTATCGTGCCTGTAAAAATTCCTCCGCCGTCCTCTTCCCCGATTATGATACGCGTTTTGCATACCCGGGAAAAGTAGGACAGAGTCTCTTATTCAGAAAGCAGGGACTTCCCCACCCCAATACCCTGGCATGGAATTCGGTTGCAGACTTCAGGAAAGCCTACCGGGAGTCCTCCCCCCACAGGATGCCCTTTTTCCTTAAGGCAAATATGAGTCATGAAGCCGACGGAGTATATTTCGTCGAAGATAATCGTTCCCTTGAATCCGCTTTGGAATGCTTAAGCAAGGAGAATGGGTCCGTGTCATCGGACTTTATTTCCCAAGAATTCATACCGGCGGAAGGGAATGTTCTCAGGGCCGTTATCCTGGAAGAGGAGATTATCCTTTACTGGAAGAGGCCTGAAAGACCCGGCCAGATAATCACAGCCCTGGGAAAAGGAGCCAAGATTGATAAACTGTGGAGAATGGATCTTCAGGAAAAAGGAAGGGTCCAGGCCCAAAGGCTTTCCACCGCGACCGGGATTAACCTCGCCGCCGTTGATTTCCTCTTCCCCCTGACCGAGGATGACCCCCAGCCCCTCTTCCAGGAGATCAATTATTACTTCGGAAGACGCGGTCTGGGAGGATCTTTGAATTACTACGGGATGCTATTTAAGGCCATCAAAAAATGGCTGTTAAAAAAGGGTATTGAGTCCACTTCGGTCAAGCTGGTGTAAATCGGAAAGTCCTATAAAATAACCTTTAACCTATTGAAAGGAGTCGGGGTCGAAATTGGCTAAGTGGTGTCTTATTTTGTTCCTTTTTGCATTATCGCGAATGATTACCCAGAGCCCTGATCCGTTCGTGATTCGATTACGCAACATGGCAAGGTCTTGACGGGATATTCCCCCTTCGCCTTCATTATTCTTTAACATGTTTAACTCTATAAGGAAAAATACCTCCGCACGGCATTCCACGGGCAGCCCTAACACTCCTTTTACCCGGTTTTTCCCGCCCTGCTGGATCTGATTGATCTGTTTGCGTAATACTTTCATGAAATCCATCCAGGCCGCTTTATAGTCTCTATCATCAAACTCCTTGAGAGCCAGTAGTATAGTCGTTTCTTTATCAAACTCTTGTTCAGAGATCCCCTCATCTCCAATTACCTCTACTAATGGTTTTTTGGACGGCTCCCGGGGTACCGTTTCCGCTTTTTTAGCAGCCAGTACTTCTCTCTCCCTGGCTTCTAACAGGGCCTTGCGGTTCCGGCATAGTTGAATCCTTTCTTCCGTAATGAAAGAGACATCTATACCTTCAGGGAATTCCCTTCCTATCTGCTCGGCTTTTTTATAGATCGTTATTGCGTTCTCTAAGCTGTCAGTAGTCTCTGGTTTTTTTACACTGAGGGAATCACCTTCGTCGATAGTCTGAAAGAAATCTGCGAGCTTCTCGATATTCTCCCTGCGTCTATCATCCAAATATTCTGCTATGAAACTTCTGTTATCAATCAGGAGTATTTTCG
>CAYTUL010000243.1:0-6556 GCA_964441135.1 uncultured Desulfobacteraceae bacterium
CGGGCCCCCAGACCCGGAAAGTCGATCCGTTCCACTAGATCGGTAAACCCGTATTTTATCAGGATGAGCACGATCTCCCTGAAACGGTTCAACCTGGAAATGGTCTTGATATCCATGGCTATTCCTTCTTGGCCTGCAGGCGGTCTTCCAGAAGGGTTACTCTCTTTTCCAGGTTATCCACGACGGCCTTCATCTCCTCCATCTTGTCCCGTTTGGCGATGTTCAGGCTTTCGACGGCCTTTTGCAGGGCCCCGCTTAGGGTTTCTTCAATCTCGGCCCACTGGACCTGACCGGCAACGGATAGCTCATCGGCCAGCTTTTTTGCCTCCTCCTTGGTGAGCGTGGATTCATCCACCATCTTTTTTGTAACGGCCTCGACCTTTTCCCGGGTCAGCAGGACCGTGCCCAGGCTGGCAAAGATCCCCTTTTTTATCTCCTGTAACATATTCATTCTCCTTTTGAATCCCTTATAATCTATTTATCCGCGTATAGAACCTCCCCTTGGGTAAGCCAGGAGAACCCGAAGGCCACAAGAGCCAGGGTTTCGGCCCAGAATACAAAAGAGGATTCCGGGTTCGCACTCTGGATGAAATTTTTGTATATCACAATCGCGATCAGGCCAGCCAGCATAATGAGTCCGCAGATCCTGTAAATAGTATTCCTTTTTAACTTTTGCGGTGTCGGATCCGGGCCTTTTTTGATAAATAGGAACAAGGAAAAGAAGGAGAGGATCAGGAAGAAGATCGCGGCGTAGGCAAATTGAATTTTTCCCACCCAGTCACTCGGTCCTAACGCCGTGGTGGGAAACCAGCCCACACCTTTAGCGAATAATCCTGCCATATTTCCGGCCCAATCATCCAATGGGTCATAACCGCTATAAAAACAGAAACAAAGCCACGGCACAGAGGACGCCGACGAACACGTTCCGCATGCCCGTATGATAATAATGGCTGATGGAGATTTGAATGATCTCTTCCCGAATTTAAAAAAACACCCAGCATTAATACGAACGGTAACAATATGCCTGTCAACCCTACCGCCTTTCGTAAGGCCAGATAGGGGTGGGTGAGTTGAGAATATTCGCCCATTTTTCAGCCCCCCTTTCACCCGGTATTATAATACAGAAACGCAAAAAATCATACCTGTTTGAAATCGCTTAAAAATTCATCCTCGTGAAGGGGAACGACCGTAAATAATTAAATAATTTAATATAACATATGTCGATATCAGTTAGATAGTTAAACGAGAAGAAAAAATTTTATAAGGAAGATGATTACCAACTAAGGTCTCGAGTTATTTAAATATTTACGGTCTCCTTTTAATGAACCTCCTCCTAATATTTTCCAATTCCTGTCCACAGGACAATAGGGTAAAATCCGTGGTATCCTATAAAACAATCAACCAGGGTTTTGGATATTTAACGAAACATTCATGAAACATATACTGTCCCATCTCATTTTTGAATGAGGTAAAACCTGTATTTTTTTCGGTTCATAAAGGAGTTATGTTCTTATACAGGCGGGTTTCGAATTGTTACAGGGTCGATCACTTCCCGGGAAATACAGGATTGCCCTCATATACACGAGATAGATCCTCTTCTATAATACAGCCCCATATTCTCCCCACATGACGCATTATACGACGTAATGAAACCGGATGAAGGGATTGAAAAGAGTCCGGGGGAAGGAGGTGAAACATGGTTATTCCGGAATTTTTGACTTCTTTCATCATTGCGGTTTTCCTTACGGGGCTCTATATGCTTTGGACCCGGGAAGCCGGAAGAAGGACCGGTCTAATCTGGCTGTTCCTGGTCCTTTTCCTGGGTACCTGGGCGGGAGGCGTGTGGCTCAAACCCTTCGGTCCAAAGCTGTGGGGCGTTCCCTGGATGGCCTTTCTACTGGCGGGCCTGGTCATCGTACTTTTTCTTGTCATCTCATTTCCACGAAGGGCCCCCAGGGGGAGGCACGAAACCTTGGACATGCTGGAACGTATTGAACAGGATAAAAAGCTGGAAGAAGTGACCTATATCACGTTGAGTATCTTTTTCTGGGTGCTGCTCGCTGGATTCGTGGTACTCATCATCCTCCGGTATATCATCGGCATAGATCTCATATAAGATACCGGGGGCTGGAAAGGTTTATAAGGAATGAAAGATAAAAACAGGCCACTTCCTGGTCGGAAACCGATCGGGTGGAAATCCTTTAACTGGAGGATCTTACTTTGAATCTTTCTCGCCTGGATCCTCATGTCCTTTTTTTTCAGTCACCTGGGCGGATCCGGACGGATGATCCTGTCCTATACGGATTTTAAACGGAAGGTAAAGGAGGAGAAGATTGCGGAAATAACCGTTAAGGGACAAAAGGTAACGGGAACATTCAAAGGGACCGTAGAGGGTGAACCTCGCTCAACCCTGTTCGGCGGTAAAGAGACACCTAAATTCGAGAATTTCGAGACCACCATGCCTTCCTTACAGGATCCGGAACTCATGGCCCTGCTTGAAAAGAAGAACGTAACCATCCATGGGGAATCGGATGAACGGTCCTGGTTCACGAACCTCCTGGTGGGTCTGCTACCCTGGCTGATCATCATCGGTTTTTTTGTTTATTCCAGTAAGAAGTTTCAGGAGCGTATGGGGGGGGCCGGAGGACCCTTCGGCTTCGCAAAATCAAAGGCCAAACTCTTCACCAAGTCGATGAGCGATGTGAATTTCACGGATGTTGCGGGACTGGCAAATACCAAGAAGGAACTTCAAGAGGTGGTCGAATTCCTGAGGGACCCTTCAAAATTCCAGGTCCTTGGGGGTGAACTGCCCAATGGAATTCTACTTATAGGGCCTCCTGGGGTCGGAAAAACCCTCATTGCCCGTGCCGTTGCAGGGGAGGCGGATGTTCCTTTCTACAGCATAAGCGGTTCCGAATTTATTGAGATGTTCGTGGGCGTGGGCGCTTCACGGGTCCGGGACATGTTCAAGAATGCCAAAAGGGATGCCCCTGGCTGACGACGTGGAACTGGAAGAGGTGGCCAAGAGGACCGTCGGTTTTTCAGGTGCTGAGCTCAAGAACCTGACCAATGAGGCGGCCCTGCTGGTTGCACGAAAACAAAAGATGCAAGTGGAGGCCGAAGATTTCGATCAGGCAAGGGATAAAATCATTATGGGGATCGAACGGGAGGATGTGATCAATGACGAAGAGAAAAGGATGATCGCCTACCATGAAGCGGCCCATGCACTGGTCGCTTCTCTTTATCCCGGCGCAGATCCCCTGGAAAAGGTAAGTATCATTCCCCGCGGCCGGTCCCTGGGGGCAACGGAGCAGATATTGGAGGAGGACAGGCACAATTTCAGCCGCAGCTATCTCCTTGGCCGTATCGCGGTCATGCTGGGAGGAAGGACGGCAGAGAACCTGGTCTTCGAGGATATTACATCCGGTGCCGGCGACGACCTGAAATAAGGCCATCCGGCTGGTGCGTCGAATGGTCTGTCAATGGGGTATGAGTGAGAAAGTAGGAGCCGTCACCTTTCGCCAGGGAGAAGCGCATCCTTTCCTCGGAAGGGAGATGGCGGAGCCAAGGGACTTCAATGAAGAAACCGCCCGGCTGATTGATGAGGAAATACGAAGAATAATACAAGAGATGGAAGACAGGGCCGGGGAAATCCTGAGACCGAATCGTGGCGGGCTGGATGCCCTCGCCGCAGGTCTCCTGGAAAATGAGATCCTTTCCAGGGAGGAGATAGGTGAGATCCTGGAGTCCGAAGGAACTGGTGCAGTTTAAAACGTCACACCAATGACACATAGAATCCCCTATTTATATCCAGAAAAATCATCCTGAAAATCTCCCGAAATTGAGAACGGAATTCATGGGATTGGAAAAGGAAGAACATATTCTCCATGCAAATACATGATTGACCTCATAGAGGAAATGGGGCCGATGAAATAAGATACGTATATTTCAAGAATAAATCATGGAAAGCTTAAAGAAAGACATCCGGAGGCATAATATGAAAATATATTGTGAAGATTGCAAGTTTTGGCATAATGATATCGATATCCCCTCCATGGGATTATGCAGGCGTTATGCCCCCCGGCCGGATGACGGGCATCCGGTGGAGGGGCCGGAGTCCATTGATTGCCTGTGGCCCAGGAAAAAAAATCATGACTTTTGCGGGGAATGGTCGGCGAAAGATGACGGTGTTGAAGAGGGAAGGGAGAAATAGGGATTATGGAAGATCAAGTAAAGCAGGATATCATGGACGCCCTTTATTGGGATAACAGGATTATTTCTTCCGACATCAAGGTCGAAATAAACAAGACGGAGGCTATACTGTCAGGCGAGGTTTCCTCCCATGCCGAACGTCGCTCGGCTGAAATCATTGCTCGGATTACTCCCGGGGTCCAAAGGCTGAAAAATAAGCTTGTCATTCGGCAGCAAATATCTCCTGTACCTTCGGATTCTGAGATTCACTCGATCATTACCCAGATATATCTCTGGAATCAGCTTATTGATCATACAAAAATCCATATAAAAGTGGATAAGGGCATCGTCACTTTGAAGGGAACGGTAACATCATTATGGGAAAAAGCACGCGCAGAGGATCTCATCGATGATATCATCGGGGTGATGGAAGTGATCGATGAACTTGCTGTTGTTCCAACGGAAAGCCACACGGATGAGCAAATTGCCAAACGGATTATCGGTGCCCTGGAAAGGAATATCCTCATCGAAGTAGATTCCATAAACGTAAGGGTAGAACACGGCAGGGTTCTTTTGAGTGGATCTGTTCGCAGCAACTATGCCCGGGAACGGGCCGGAGATATAGCCTTGGTCACGGCTGGGGTCACGTTCGTTGAAAACCTGATTGAGGCAAACACGGCAGGCGGTGAATATTCCTCTTAAAAAAAAGGATATGAAAACGATAGAACCGTTTCATAAAGGGGGACGAGCGTAAATAAGTAAATAAATTGACCGGAATTTTGTTTATAAGTATATTCGATACATGCCCGGAATAGCCTGATTAGACACTCCAGGCCTTTTACATCATGTAATGATCCGGGGAATAGAGCGCAGGAAGATATTCAATGATGATAAAGATCGTGAAGATTTTATTGAACGGACTATATAACCGGTAAAGACAGACAAAAGGGACGTGTCCGGGCAAGGGATTTACTCTGTTGTTGGGCTGTGGCTGAATTGGGAATGTCTATGGTGGATTTGGCGAGGGAGTTTGATATCACGCCAGCGGCGGTTAGCTATGCGATTCAGCGAGGAGAAAAAATGGCAAAAGGACGGGGTTACAAACTTGAGGAATGAGTTATTTAAATATTTACGGTCGTGCCCCTTTTTACGCCGAAATAATGAAAAGGAGAAATCAAACGGCAAGGCGTCATATTCAAACTGAATATCTGGACATTGATACTGCTAAATGTACGGCCTGCGGTAAATGTATAGAAGAATGTCCAAATCAGGTCTTAAAAGTGGTAGGTATTAAATTTCTTATTAATCATCGCCATATAAAAGTGGCTGAGCCTGATGAATGTATTGGATGTTTATCATGTGTGGAAGTATGCCCTGAAGGTGCGATTAGAGGAATTTCGTAAAGATACAAAAAACTATTTGCCTTTGTAGGAATTGGTATCTATCAATAAAAAGGAGGGATGAAAATGACGAAAGAAAAACTTGGGGCCCTTAACGCCCTGTATCCTACGCCCACCACACTTGTGGGTGCTACTGTCGGCGGAAAACCCAATTTTATCACCATTGCCCATATCGGCATTATGACACACAATCATATCTCACTTGGTATGGGAAAAACTCACCATACCAACCCCGGAATCAAGGAGAATAAGACTTTCAGTGTCTGCCTACCTTCCGAAAATCTTGTGGTTGAAACAGATTATTGCGGGATTATGACAGGAAAAAATACTGACAAAACCGTTTTATTCGATGTTTTTTACGGTGAATTGAAAACCGCCCCTATGATACAGCAATGCCCTGTGTGTATGGAATGCCGGCTCTCCAAGATTATTGACTTTCCAACCACCGATATCTTCATTGGAGAAATTGTCCAGACCTATGCTGACGAATCGGTCCTTTCCGGAAAGAATATTGATATCTCCAAATTAAGACCATTACTTTTTGATATGGCCAGTAAAAAATACTGGTCGCTCGGCGGAGAAATCGCGAAGTGTTGGAATATCGGCAAGCAATTTAAGACTGAGAAAATCTGAGTCCAATAATGAATATTCGTTCCATGTCTGATGAAATTAGCCTCTCATCATTGCGAACGACCGCATATTCCTGAAAAACCTCTGAACCGCAATCCACCCTGATGCCAGATGTGTTCGGATTGCTTTATCCTTGACATACGAGGGGCATTTCCATATAGTCCCTCTCCGAAAAAGCAAGTTTTTATAAAGACTTAACTGAAATGAAAGGAGACCAAATGATTATTGATGCTCATATGCACCTTAGTGGGTCCGGTTGGGTAAGGGGCAAATATTTACGGATTGTGTGGCAGATGTATATTACTGATTATAATCGGGTTCATCATACAAATAAT